>DAIEQT010000116.1 GCA_027347545.1 Ignavibacteria bacterium
GGCGTCTTCAGCGAGGCGAGCGGCTTATAGCTAATTAGACTTCCATAATTTCTTTTTCTTTGTGCTTAATAATTTCATCAATCTTAACAATGTGTTCGTCGGTAAGCTTCTGTGTTTCCTTTTCGGCTTCTTTCAATTCATCTTCTGTAAGCTTCTTATCTTTTTCTTGCTTTTTTAAGTGTTCGTTTGCATCACGGCGCACATTACGCAATGCAACCTTGGATTCTTCGCCAAACTTCTTAACAAGCTTAACAAATTCTTTTCTGCGCTCTTCATTTAACGGTGGAATTGGAATCTTAATATTCGTTCCATCGCTAATTGGGTTTAAGCCAAGTCCGGAAGCAAGAATAGCTTTATCAATAAGCTGAATCATTGATTTATCCCACGGTGTAATTGCTAATGTGTGAGTATCAAGAACGCTAACGTTGCCAACCTGGCTCAGCGGACTCATAGTACCGTAGTAATCAACTTTAATTCCATCGAGAAGAGCGGTTGTAGCTTTACCTGTTCTAATTTTTGCAATTTCATTTCTAAATGCTTCGACGGTTTTATCCATCCTTTGTCTGGCATCTTTAATTTGTTCGTTGTTCATTATAGTATCCTCGTAGATTATTTCTTACTTTCTGAAAAATTTCCAACTGAAGTTCCAATACTCTGTCCGGTAACAAGCTTTAGCAAGTTATCCGGTTTATCCATATTAAAAACAATTATTGGCAAATTATTTTCTTTGCATAGCGAAATGGCTGTCATATCCATAACGCGTAAGTTTTTCTGAAGTACATCCAAATATGAAATCTCATCAAACATAACCGCGTCCGGGTTTTTTTCCGGATCCTCATTATAAACACCATCTACCCGTGTACCTTTTATGATTGCGTCGGCTTCAATTTCAACAGCACGCAAAGAAGCGGCTGTATCTGTACTAAAATAAGGATGTCCGGTTCCGGCGCCAAAAATAACAATTCTCTTTTTTTCAAGATGGCGGATAGCTCTGCGGCGGATATAAGGCTCAGCAATCGCGCTCATGTTAATCGCGGTCATTAAGCGTGTGTACATTCCATTATTTTCAAGAGTGTTCTGAAGAGCCAAAGAATTAATCATCGTTGCCAGCATTCCCATTTGGTCGCCGGTTACGCGGTCAATTCCTTGTCCGCTGGCATTTAAGCCCCGGTAAATGTTTCCGCCGCCGATTACAATTCCTACTTGCACGCCTAGATCATGAATTTTCTTTATCTCTTTAGCGAAGAAAGTTAGAATCTGAGGATCAATACCAAATTCACCTTCACCGGCAAGGGACTCGCCGGAAAGCTTTAACAAAATTCTTTTGTACTTAAGATTATTATTCATAACGATTCCAATATAAAAAAAAAGGTCTTATTGTGAAATAAGACCTTTCCGCGTTTTACTTCTTTTCATCACTAAGATGAAAACGTTTGAAGTGGACTAACTTAGCCTGTGTGCCATTCTTTTGATTGAACTCATCAACGAGAGCTGAAACTTTCTTCGAATTGTCCTTTACAAAAACTTGTTCAAACAAGCAGTTTTCTTCATAATATTTATTAAGCTTACCTGTAGCAATCTTTTCTAAGATTTGTTCCGGCTTACCTTCTTTACGTGCTAACTCTTTATAGATTTCCAATTCTTTCTCGATCAAAGTTTTATCAACTTCATCGCGGTAGACGGAAATAGGTCTCATTGCTGCAACTTGCATTGCAAAATCTTTAAGCATTGGTGTAAACTCTGCTGCTTTTTCTGCTGAAACATTATCTGCAGAGATAAGAACACCAAGTTTGCTTCCGTGGTGAATATAATCTACAATCACACCGTTGTTTTCAGTTTCTATAGTGAAACGGGAAACTTCAATCTTCTCGCCGATTTTACCAATCAATGCGTTTAATTCATCAGCAAGGTTCTTACCGTTTACTGATAAAGCCATTAACGATTCGATATTTGCCGGTTTGTTGGCAACTAAAGCTTCCAAAGCCAAATTTGCAAAGTTTAAGAAGTCATCATTCTTAGCTACGAAATCAGTTTCACAATTAACCTCAATCATTGCTGCTGATTTACCGCCATCAAAAATACTTGTTAATACAGTTCCTTCACTAGCTGTTCTTTCAGCACGTTTAGCTGCTACAGAAGCACCTTTCTTACGTAAGATATCAATTGCAACTTCTAAAACACCATTTGATTCTTCTAGCGCTTTCTTACAATCAATCATTCCGGCGCCGGTTTTATCCCTTAACTCTTTAACTTGTTGTGCACTTACTGCCATAAAACTAATTCCTTGTTATTACGTGTTAATAAATCTTATCTCTATTAGTAGAGAACTATCCGAAAACTAATTTGTTAACTACCCGAACATGATACTTTGTTTCTCGTCCGCCTTAGGCGGATTAATTTTCTGAATTTGGTTCAGCTGGTTTTTCTTCAGCCTTTACTTCCGGTTGAGCAGCTGGAGCTGGTCTAGAATCGCTTCTCGGGAATGGCTTTCTATCTCTATCTGTGCGTGGTCTTCTATCTCCGCCGCCTTTTCTATCATCGCGTCCTTCAAATTTTACACGGCGAACTTTTCCCTTACCATCTTTCTTTTCAACTTCTTCTTCAATCTTATTATTTTTTTCGCCTTCAGCTGCTTCGTGAGCTCTTAACTCTTTAGCTTTTGCCGAACCTTCAATTACTGCTTCAGCAATAACCTTTGCAATAACTTCTACAGCACGTGCTGCGTCATCGTTAGCCGGAATTACGTAATCAATCGGATCAGGATCACAGTTTGTATCAACAATTGCAAATACAGGAATGTTTAATCTTTTTGCTTCATTAACAGCAATAGACTCTTTCTTTACGTCAACGATAAATAATGCGCCAGGTAATTTTCCCATTGTTTCAACACCGTCAAGAAGTTTTCTGAGCTTATCTCTTTCACGGGATTTCATTAAACGTTCTTTCTTGGTAATTTTTTCAAATGTACCGTCGCTTTCCATCTTATCAATAGCTTGTAAGCGTTTAATGCTTTTACGGATTGTAGAAAAATTTGTTAACATTCCGCCTAACCAACGTTCGCTAACCCAGTTGCTGTCGCTTCTCTTTGCTTCTTGAGCGATAATTCCCTTTGCTTGTTTTTTTGTACCAACAAAAAGAATTCTCTTTCCTTGCGATACAACTTCCGTCATTGCTTGAGCAGCAACGTCAATTGCATCGGAAGTTTTCTTTAAATCAATTATATGAATACCATTCTTCTCCATGAAGATGAACGGTTTCATTTTGGGATTCCATCTGCGTGTAAGGTGCCCGAAGTGTGCACCGGATTCGATGAGTTCAGTGAGTTGTACTCTTGGCATAAATGCTCCTGTTTTTCTTCTACTCTCTTCTTCTCTGCATTCCATCCCTTTTTTTGCGGGACACAGGCTGCAAATCTGAGAGTATGATTAGTTAGTTAAATAAGTAAAAATTATCTCTTAGAGAATTGGAAGCGCTTGCGTGCTTTCTTCTGTCCATATTTTTTACGCTCAACCATTCTAGGATCTCTCTTAAGAAGTCCTTCTGATTTAAGCGGTGGACGGAATTCAGCATTAATTCCTTCTAATGCTCTTGCAATACCTAAACGGATAGAATCGGATTGACCATTGATACCGCCGCCGGCAGCGTTTGCAAAAACATCATACTTTCCAACTGTTTCTGTAACTACAAAAGGCATGAGAACATTATCTCTCTGCTCTTTCATAGGGAAGTAGTTTTCGAATGCTCTATCGTTAATTGTAACTTTTCCGGAACCAGCTCTTAAATAGACTCTGGCTACAGCATCTTTTCTTCTACCAACATAGATTTTATCTATCATTAAAAAAGCTCCGTTAAAAACTTAATACTTCGGGTTTCTGCGCGCTATGCGGATGCGATTCGCCAGCATAGACTTTTAACTTTTTGCCTAATCTTTTTCCGAGTTTAGTTTTAGGCAACATGCCTTTAACTGCATTTTCAACAACCCAAGATGGGTTCTTGGTCATTACTTCGGAAAATGAACGAAATCTTCCACCGCCCGGATAAAGGGAGTGTGAAAAATATTCTTTCTGCGATTCTCTTTTTCCAGTCATACGAACTTTATCTGCGTTGATAACAACTACGAAATCACCGGCATCCATATTAGGTGTAAATAGCGCTTTATTTTTTCCGCGTATTACACGAGCAACCTGTGCAGCTAAGCGTCCTAAGACCTGATCCTTTGCATCAACCACATACCATTTTTGATTGGCATCTTCCGGTTTGATGAATCTTGTAATTCTTTCTTGCTTCAAAACTTCCTCCAAACACAAAATAACTATTTTTCAAGGGGTGTAAATATATTGGCAAGAGCTTAGAATGTCAAGAAATGAGGGTATTTTATTTTAAAGCACGGTTTTTGATGCCGGATTGCAGAATCCGGATACTAGAAAATCTTATCGAATCTTATCTATCTAGTCCTTCCATTTCGTCTAAATTTCTCTGCCCACCCAGAAGTTGGGTTTCCGGTGTTGGTGTGCAACTGCTAACACAATAATATTGCCCTCCTTTACAGAGTAAAAGATGTTGTATGGGAAGATATTAACAACAGCCTTTCTTGTGCGTTCGGTATATTCTGTAAAACTTTCCGGGTAATTCTTAATGATTGATATTGTTCTATCAATTTCAGCTATAAACTTATTTCCCAACCCTTCACTTTGAAGATTATAAAATTCTACTGCTTCTCTGTATTCCAAATACGCCGGTTCAAGAAAGACTACTTTCATTTCTTTAATATTTCTTCGTAAGAAATAGTTTTAATTTTCCCGTTCAGATAGGCGCTATATCTTTGTTCAACTTCTTCTTTCCATAGTTTTTCCATATCGGCGTTCGGTTCGCTCAAACTTTGGGAAAGTGTTTCAATTATAAGTAATCTTTCTGCCGGACTTAAATTGAGAGCACTTTGAATTATATTTTTCGAGTTCATTAACTCCTCCAAAACTGATAAGTAAATTATACTTAATTATAGCATAAATATACAACGGAAAAACATGCCCGGGCTGATAGTTTTGTTGTTTCCGTTTTTATTTCAATTTCCGTTTTTTCTTTTCAGATAGCTGAAGATAATTTTCTTTTGAAACAATGTTTTTACCGGTTTCCTTTTCAAGAGCAATACGGGCATCTCCGGCAATTTTACCTCCCTTATTAGCAGCGGTTTTATTTTCAACAAATCCCTTAGCATCGACTTTTTTAGTTATTTCAGTAGTTGAGGCTTCGCCGAGCATAGTAAAAATTAACTCAAGATCGGTCATATGGTCTCTAAGGTTTTCTCCTTTTCCCGGCAAATTTTTTAATTCCTTGTATTCAGAAGGAGTTAAACCCAAAGTTGCTTTGCTAATTTCTGAAGTAAGAATAGCGAATTCAATTTGCTCTTTTACACCGCGCTTTTTCCATTCACCGGTTAATTCATCTCTAACAGCAATGCCGCGTAACCGCTTTTCAATCCATTCATCGCCGTACCCTTTAGCTTTATAGATTTCTTTTATCCGTCGAGAGGCGAGTTCGGGGTTTTCAATTTCCTCCAACCGTTCGTAACCAACACGTGCAAGCCATCTTTTAAACGGCTCTGCTTTTGGAGATGGGATGGATTGAATAATTCTTAACAATCCCTCTGAATTTGCAGCTTGAACTTTACGAATTTTGCCATCTGCCGCAATCATTTCAAGGGGGGTACAAATTGTACCCCAGTTGGAATTAAGTTGTTCATCTCGTTGACGAAGTCTTTTCACATACTGCTTGATATCGGTGCTGTCGGTTAATGCTTCAACAACATCGGCAACAGAGAAATACCATTTCTGTTCTTCCTCGTTCCATGCTGAACGGATTGTTACCGATTCGAAAAGTTTAATATTGCTCATGCAAATAAAGCCTTTTTATTTATTGCTAAAGTGGTTTCAATTATTAGCAATCTTTCTGCCGGACTTAAACTGAAAGTACTTTGAATGATGTTTTTTGAATCCATTACCACCACCAGAACTGATATGTAAATTATACTTAATTATAGGCTAAAGAAACAACTACAAAATTTCATTAGGTTACATGAACTAAAGGGCAATTCTAAAAATTTACTTTTAGAAAAATTTAACGCAGAGTTCGCAAAGAATCGCAAAGTCCGCAAAGGATATTGTGGCATAGCCATCACTTTGTGAATATTTTTAGGACCGTTCTAAACTGTTTTTGCTTAATTTTGGGATAATTACTGGATTATCAATGAAAATACTTGTTACCGGCGGTGCCGGATTCCTCGGGATTAACCTAATCCGCTACCTACTTAAAAGGAATTTTGAAATTATCTCATTAGATACGGTTGAATTCAACTATCCAGAGAGAAACCGGATAGAAGTAATTAAGGGAGATATCCGGAATTTAGAAACTGTTGAACAGGCAATGAGTAAAGCCGAAATAGTAATCCATACTGCGGCAGCTCTGCCACTTTATACTGAAAAAGAAATTTTCACTACAGACGTTACCGGTACTAAACTTCTTTTGCAAAGTGCATTAGAAAGACAAGTTGAACGCTTCATTCATATTTCTTCTACTGCTGTATATGGAATTCCAGATCATCACCCACTTTATGAAGATGATAAACTTGATGGTGTTGGTCCATACGGCAAAGCGAAAATTGAAGCGGAAAATATTTGCCTAGAATACCGAAAGAAAAATTTGTGCGTTCCTATTCTCCGTCCAAAATCTTTCATCGGTCCCGAAAGACTTGGTGTATTTGCTTTGTTTTATGATTGGGCAAAAGAGGGCAAAGGATTCCCGATGATTGGTTCAGGAAACAACCGTTACCAACTTTTAGATGTGGAAGATTTATGCGAAGTGATTTACAAATGTATAATCCTTCCTAAAGAAATTGTGAATGATACTTTTAATATCGGGGCTAAAGAATTCACAACAATGAAGGAAGATTACCAAGCTGTTTTGGATTGCGCGGGATTTGGGAAGCAAATTATTCCTTTGCCGGAGAAGCCAATAATTTTCACTCTTAAATTCTTGGAAGCACTAAAACTTTCTCCTTTATATAAATGGGTTTATGAGACAGCCTCCAAAGACTCATTTGTATCAATCGAAAAGGCTGAGAAGATTTTAGGATTCGCTCCAAAGTTTTCCAACAAAGATGCGTTGATTAGAAACTATAAATGGTATCTGGAACATCTTGATTCATTCAAAGAACAAAGCGGCATTAGCCACCGTGTTCCTTGGAAACAAGGTATTCTTAAATTAGCTAAACGGTTTTTTTAGGAATCTTATAAAATGAGACTGTTGAATAATTAATTTTGAGTCGCACTGAGCTTATCGAAGTGTGATAATTTAGTTTGTTGTGTCATGGTTCGACAGACTCACCATGACTTAGTCTTAGTATTTCAGAGGGCACAAATGACAATTAGAAAATGGAATGAGAGTGATGCAGCGGCGGTGAGAAATGTTTTAGAGCTTTCGTGGCAAGAAGCTTATTCTACTTTTATTCCCAAAACTGATTTAGACTACTACTTAGATAAAACTTACTCTATAGATTTGCTAAAAGATGCAAGCAAGAAAAGTGATTTCATTTGCTACGTTTCTGAAATAGACGAAACAATCTGCGGGTGGCTAAAACTGTACATCAACAAAGATGAAAACCGCTTCTACCTTTCTTCAATTTATGTTTTGCCGGAATACCAAAAGCTGAAAATCGGATTACAGTTCTTCAACTTAGCTTGTGAAGAAGCAGCCGGGAAAGGCTTCACAGAAATCTATATCGGTGTAATGATTCAAAACGAGCGCGCATTAAAATGGTATCAAAAAATTGGCTTTAATTTCTTTGAAGAGCAGCCTTTTACAATGGGAAACACTTCAGTTCCACACT
>DAIEQT010000123.1 GCA_027347545.1 Ignavibacteria bacterium
TTGAATCATTTATAATTTATATCATCTAATAAGTAGAAATTTTAAAGGAGTAAGATGGTTAGACCAGAAGATCATGTATTTGTAATATTCGGCGCGTCCGGTGATTTAACAAAGCGAATGATTGTCCCGGCTTTATATTCTCTGTTTGTTCAGAATTTACTGCCCGAGAAATTTGCGCTTCTGGGAGTTTCGCGTACTGAATTTTCAGATGATACTTTCAGACAGAAAATGAAAGAAGCACTCACAGAATTTAAAGTAACGGATGATCTTTCCAAGATTGATGAGTTTCTAAAAACAATTTTTTACTTAAGCATTGATCCGAAAAATATTGTAGCGTATTCTTCTTTAGAAGAAAAAATTAATAACCTTAGAACCAACAACAACATTGGCGGCAATGCAATTTACTATTTATCCACACCCCCTAATCTTTACTCTGTAATTCCCCGCAATCTTGCCTCGTACGGATTGAACAAACAAGGCAACGGATGGAAAAGATTAATCATCGAGAAACCTTTTGGGTACGATTTGGAATCCGCCGAGAAATTGAAAAATGATTTAATGCAGTCGTGGACTGAAGAACAATTATTTAGAATTGATCATTACCTTGGAAAAGAAACGGTTCAAAATCTTTTGGTAACAAGATTCTCGAATGGAATATTTGAGCCGCTGTGGAATCGAAATTACATCAATCATGTTGAAGTAACTTCATCGGAAAGCATTGGAGTTGAGGAACGCGGTGGATACTACGAATCATCCGGCGCGATGAGAGATATGATTCAGAATCATCTTCTTCAAGTGGTTGGATTGACCGCGATGGAGCCACCGACATCTCTTGAGCCATCGGCAATTCGGAATGAAATTCTCAAAGTGTTCCAGGCCCTTCGCCCTATAAAACCGGAAGAAATAAAAGACGTCGCTATTCGAGGTCAGTACATCGCTTCAAAAATTAAAGGTGAAGAAATAAAAGGTTACCGCGAAGAAAAAGGAGTTAATCCGGAATCGATTACGGAAACATATGCCGCTTTAAAATTTTACATTGACAACTGGCGATGGGGCGGAATTCCTTTTTACGTACGAAGCGGAAAGAGATTACCAACAAGAGTTTCCGAAGTGGTAATTCATTTCAAGAAAACTCCGCATTTCCTATTTAGTACTAACGGCAATACAAACGCCAACAACCAACTGGTTTTGCGAATTCAACCAGACGAAGGAGTACTTTTAAAGTTCGGAATGAAAATTCCCGGCACCGGCTTCGACGTTCAAACCGTTAACATGGATTTTCATTATTCCGATTTAACTTCGGTTAGAATTCCAACCGCCTACGAAAGATTGATTTATGATTCCATGAAGGGCGACTCAACCTTGTTTGCCCGAACCGATGAAGTAATGGCAGCGTGGAAATTCTTAATGCCGGTTTTGGATGCGTGGAAGAATGATGAGAGCATTCCGCTTTACGGTTATCCCGCCGGAACATGGGGACCCGAACGTGCCGATGAATTGATAGAAGGAATCAACACAACATGGCGTTACCCGTGTAAAAACTTAGCCGACGATGGAGTGTACTGTGAGCTTTAAAAAAATAATTCTAAAAGACGTTGAAGAAGTTTCAAAGTACTTTGCTCAAGTAATTATGGAAGGTGTTAGTCTAAGCAGCAAAGAATTTAATATCGCGCTTTCCGGTGGTTCAACGCCAAAGTTAATTTTTAAATATCTTGCCGACCAATATGATTCCAAGATTGAGTGGAACAAGATAAATTTTTACTGGGGAGACGAAAGATGTGTTCCGCCGAATGACGATGAAAGTAATTTCAAGTGGGCGAACGATCTGCTTTTCAAGCCGTTGAATATTAAAGATGAAAACATTTTCCGCATCAAAGGTGAAAATGATCCGGAACAGGAATCAGTCAGATATTCAAAAGTTATATCTTCAAACGTTCCCCAAGTTAATTCCCTTCCCTGGTTCGATTTAATAATGCTAGGACTCGGTGAAGACGGGCATACGGCTTCTATCTTTCCCGGCAATCTAAATTTATTCGCAAGTACAAAAATTTGCGAGACTGCCGAGCACCCCTCCACTAAACAAAAGCGAGTGACAATTACTGGCAATGTAATCAACAACGCCAAGAAAATTGCTTTTATTGTTACAGGGAAAAGTAAAAGTAAAATAGCGGACATCATACTTAATAAAAAACCGGGTTATGAAAACTTGCCCGCCTCATATGTTAATCCAGAAGATGGTGATTTAATTTGGTTAATGGATAAAAGTGCGACACTGATTTAAGTTAAGCCGTCCCGAGCGAAGCCGAGGGGCGGCTGTTATTGCAAATAATTTTCTCTCGACTTATGTTGCATTTATGAAGAAAGCTTGGGTATACATACTAAAGTGTTCGGATTCCAGCTACTATGTTGGCTATACAACAAACCTTATCACCCGGTTAGAGCAGCATAATTCGGGGCATAATCATAAAAGCTATACTGCTTCGCGTAGACCGGTTTCGCTATTCTATTCTCATGAATTTAATTCCGCAAAAGAAGCCAAAGCGGCAGAAAAACAATTTAAAGGTTGGAGTCGTGCGAAGAAAGAAGCTTTGGCTAGAGGAGACTTTGAATTACTTCATGTTCTTGCTGAGTGCCAAAATGCAAGCCACTTTAAGAATTGGAAGAAAGGATAGCCCACCATACCTCGACTTCGCTCGGTATGGTTTGGATAATACTATTTTATTTGCCTTCGGCTTTTTATAATTTGCATTCATTAGAAAATCAATTGAGGAAACAATGAAAAGATTTCTTGGCTTTCTATTGCTATTAATTTCAGTTACTACAATTAGCGCGCAACAAAAACACGCAATGACCGTTGAAGACATGTGGAACATGAAACGTATAAACGATTTCGATCTTTCACCCGACGGAAAAACAATTGCATTCAGTGTGACCGCATATAACATGGATGCAAATAAAGGAAACACAGATATTTATTTGATTAATGTCGACGGCACTAATCTCCGATCTTTTAAGAATAGCGATGAAAATGAAAGAGCTCCAAGATTTTCTCCCGACGGATCAAAAATAGCGTATGAATATAAAGACCAGATTTGGACTGCCAATATCGATGGCTCTGATGCAAAGCAACTTTCAAATCTTTATACGGGCGCATCGGGAATGGTTTGGGCAAAAGATGGAAAAAATATTTTGTTTGTATCAAGCGTTTACCCAGACTGTAAAACTCAAGAAGAAAATGAGCAAAGGGATAAAGAAGCCGAAGCAAGTAAAGTGAAGGCAAAAATTTTCACGGAACTAATGTACCGCCATTGGAATGTTTGGCGCGATGATAAACGCAGTCATTTATTCCTTATGAATTTGGAAACAAACAATTACCAAGATTTAACTCAAGACAGCTATGCAGATATTCCTCCGATAGCTTTGGGAAGCGATCAGGATTATTCTATTTGTCCAATTGATAAAGAAATTGCATTTACTGTTCATACCGATGCATGGAAAAAAGGAAATGATACAAAATTAGCTACAAGCACCAACAATGACGTAGTTATAATTAATCCAGCGCATGGAGTTGCTTACGATCAAATTTCAACAAGCAAAGGAAACGATAACCAGCCGGTATATTCACCCGATGGAAAGTTCATTGCTTTCAGAACTTCACCTAGAGCAGGGTTCGAGTCCGATAAACAATCAATCGTAATCTATGACAGAGAAACCCGCAAGATGCGTGATATAACTTCAAAGATTGATTTTTCAGTTGGACAAATTCTCTGGTCGCCGGATCAAAAATATATTTATTACGACGCCGACCGTGAAGCTTTCCATTCCATATTCAAAGTTGAAGTTGCAACGGGAAAAAATACTCTGCTTTTAAAAGACGGTTATAACTCCAACATGAAAATTTCCACAGATGGAAAAACACTTTACTTAGATAGACAGCGAACTACTTTACCAACAGAAATTTTTTCAATGAACACGGACGGCAGTAATCTAAAACAAATTACCAACGTTAATGGTGATTTGCTTTCTCAAATTCAATTCGGAGATTTCAGCACGTTCTGGAGTCCGGGCGCTGCAGGCGCTAAAGTTCAATCAATTTTGGTAAAACCGCCGTTCTTCGATGCGAGCAAAAAATATCCTTTGATATTCTTAATTCATGGTGGTCCTCAAGGCAACTGGCCCGATGAATTTCATTACAGATGGAACTTACAGCTGTTTGCTTCGAAAGGATATGGTATAATAGCAACTAATCCTCGCGGCAGTAATGGTT
>DAIEQT010000126.1 GCA_027347545.1 Ignavibacteria bacterium
TGTCTTCAAGCTGTAAAGAATTTGGGGCAAATCTTTTTCTTCGATTACCACTAAACCATCCGGCTTCTGCATATCCGTCGCTGTTTTAGATAAGAATTTGTTCGGTGCAATTCCTATAGAACATTTCACATACTCGCCAACTTTTTCCGCAATTTCTTTTTTTATTTTTAGCGCGATTGCAACGGCAGTCTGCGGCACTCTTTCTTTTCCCATCAGAGAGCAAACCATTTCATCAATGGATGTAACTTGATCAACCGGAAGACAGGTGCCAACAGTTTCCACAAGCTTGTGATGGAATTCTATATAGATTCTATGGTTGGCTTCTACAAGTTTTATATCAGGGCAAATTTTCTTTGCATCCGAAACAAGAGTTCCGGTTTTGATGCCAAGCTTTTTTGCTTCATAGCTAGCTGCAATACAGCAAGTTCTGTCTGTCATAACCGGAACAACACCAACCGGTTTGTTGCGCAGTTTTGGGTTTAACTGCTGTTCAACGGAAGCGAAGTAAGAATTAAAATCTATATATAAGTTTCGAAGCGGCATCTGAGGAAATCCCAAGTAAAAAGTTTAGTGGCGTTAAGAGTGTTGCTAAATTAAAAAATTTCGGATAGGTATCAACTTTAAGAAAATACTAAGGCGCTTAAATAACCAACAACTTCGGATTTGTCGCCGGTTGTATCGCCGGAATCTGTGCGGGAAAGAATTTCAACATTGCTAATTCCCTTTAATTCGGCGGTTTTTAGTAACACTGCTATTGGTCCACCGCCGCAAGCTTCACATTCTTGATTTTACAAATCGCTTAACAATCCTTCATAATCAAAATCGGAAATTCTTTTTTCTACTTTTGAATCCAGCATATCCGCTTCTACTTTTGAATGAAAATGAGAAAGATCGGAGCTTGCAACAATCAAGGTTTCGTCATCAATAACTTGTGCAAGTTTTTCCGCTAAAGTATCAACAAACATTTTACGCTGGTCTCCCATAACAATTGGAACAAGCTTAAATCCTTTTAGAACTGTTTGAAGAAACGGAAGCTGAACTTCCAGCGCATGTTCCGAGCGGTGCCCGTTCATTCCTTCGAAAATGTAACTCTTTTCTGCAACAAGCCCGGCAATCATTTCTTTATCAAGCTCAATTTCTCCAAGCGGAGTTTTGTAAGCATCACCATTGTAAATAGAAATCCCGGGAAAGTATTCCCGGTGACTCGGAGAAATCACCACAACGGTTTTATAGTTTTTATTTTCTACAGCTTTGTAAGCGTGCGCTGCAGTCTTACCGGAATAAACATAGCCGGCGTGTGGCGAAATAATTCCAAAGATTTGCTCGTAAGATTTTTTAAGCTGTGCTGAATCTAAGTGATATTTTATTTCTGCCGACAACTTTGTTGCCGAAGCGGGATAAAACATTCCAGCAACCGCTGGTTCGCGTACCGTTTTCATTTTATTCTATATCCTCCTCAGAAAAAACTGTGGCTGTAAATGCTTTCAGTTTGAGTTCTTTCTCACGCCAATAGCTTTTTGGGAAACCACTCTTCTGGCAAATTGCATCAAGATATTGTTCTTTATTTAGATTGTGCTCGATGGGAACTTGAGGAAGCAGCAAACCGCGTCTTCCTTTTTCTTCCAAGATTAATCCATGTTTGCCAAGTTCAATTTCATCATAGCTGTTTAGAGGAAATGGTTCAGATAGAATTGAGATTTCCAGTGAAATATCTTTTAACTCTGCCTGTCGGACTGGCGAAAATCTTGGATCGTACTGCGCGGCTTGAATTGCGGCATCGCAAACAGTTTTGAAAACCGGCTGATCGCCAATGATATAGCCAATGCATCCACGAAGTTGTTTGTGTTCCGTTAGCGTAACAAATGCACCCGCATGAGATTTGAAAACCGGATGCGCTTCGTAATCCGGCGTTTCAACTTTTACATTTTCGAAAAGCGATAAGATTGAATTTCTTGCTGCTGTAAGGAGAATCTTCTTTTCATCGTCTATCAATTCCATTCCGTTCCTCCTTCTAAATCTTGCTCATGCTCGTGATCTTAATCTTGATCTTGATTTTGATCTTAATCTTCTTTCAATCCATAAATCAGAACTTCGGTTTTTCCTTTTAATAGAATCAAATAATCTTTATAAACAAAAAATGAGTCTGTTAGCAGCGCAGTTACATTTTCGTTTAGAGTTTCACGCAAGATTGTCTTAACTGAAGTTTTATTTATCGCAACAAACCGGTTTGTTAGTTTTTCATCCTTCTCTTTTGTATGAAAGGAAAACAGAAGCAGTTCTTTTGTACTTGCCCACTCGATTTCTCCAGTCAAAGAAAAATTCTGTGTGAAGTTAGCGATGATCTGCTTTGTAGCTTCATCAGCCGTAGAAATATTTAGTTCCGGATATATGTAAACGCTCCAATCCTTTGCATCATCCGATTCTGCACGGAGAGAATTAACAAGCGAGTAATTGCTGCCTAAGTTTTCTTTTGTCTCACCGGATAAATAATCCAGCGTGAGGAAATATCTACCCTCAAATCCTTGAGTGAATGAATATACTTTATCCAGGTAAACGAACAAGAAAGCGTTTTCGCTGTTATGCCAGAGGATTTTCTGCAATGCAATATCAAACGCGATAATTTCTTTATGCCCGGGCATATCCGGCTTGGGAAATTTATGGAAGTAAATTACATCCTTGTAAATCGCTTCAATTCCGAGCCAAGTCTTTTCTTCCAACTGTTGATTGCTGAAAACACAACTGCCTGTTTGTAGATCGTAGCAATGAAACGAAACTTCTTTTGTGCTGGTATCGCGCGTTTCAATTACCAGTTTGTTTGTTTCGGTAATCAGAATTCTGAAAACTTGTTTATCAGATTTGAACTCAAAATGCTTTTTCATCTCTTCCTTTGCGTTCTTTGCGGCTTTGCGAGAAAAAAGTTCTCGCAGAGACGCAAAGGCGCTAATTTATAGTTTCTTAAATCGTGCCGTAAAGTGGCGAAGCATGGGCGCTTCGTAGGTAAATGCGTAACCGCGCAATTCATTTCTCTTTTTGTAAACCTCTATCAAAACTTCT
>DAIEQT010000128.1 GCA_027347545.1 Ignavibacteria bacterium
GGAAGTTTAATATCAACGATTGGCTCTTTTGCGCAGTAACCAATACAGCCGGTTGGAACTATAGTAGCTTTTATGTTCTTTGCCGCTAATTCATTTTCGATAGCAGTTTTAACTTTGTCTGCGCCGCTTGCAAGTCCGCAAGTTCCCATTCCAATAAAGATTATTGGAAGATCATGGCTTTCGTATTTAAGTGTTTTATATAAGCTCTGGTATTTTGCCTTGCAAGCATCATTCTGATGGCACAACGGTCCTTCGAGACTGCAAGTAACAAATAGGTCGCATGGATTTTCCAACGAATGCCAGCACTGATCGCAACATTTATCAATATAACTTTTCATTCCGCACTCACCTCTTGTTCAACTTTAGGTTTAGCTTCCTCTTTCTTGTATTTGTTTAAAATTTTAGGAATCTCCTTAACGGTAATCCTTCCATAATACTCTTCGTTTATATTTACTACCGGAGCTATACTGCACGCGCCAATACAAGCAACTGTTTCTAATGTAAAAAGTTTGTCGCGCGTTGTCTGTCCGGCTTTAACGCCAAGCTCATTTTCAAGTGCGGTTAAAATGTTTGCCGAGTTTTTTACATGACAAGCTGTACCTCTGCAAACACGGATTACATTTTTACCAAGTGGTGTTAATCTAAACTGGTTATAAAATGTAGCTACGCCATAAACTGTGCTCAGCGGAATTCCAACATACTCAGCAATTGCTTTTAATTGACCTTCCGGCAGATAGCCATAAGCTTCTTGCACATCTTGAAGCAACGCAATTAGATTGCTTCTGTCTTTCGGTGTGTAATGCTCAAAAATACGATTCTCCATCTTTTTCTCTTTATTTGTCAATTGTTCCCATCTAATTCGCATATAATATGCCAGTCGAAAACCTCAATAACGTTTCATTTTCGAACTTTTTTTACAACTCAGTTATGACTATTCCTATTCGTGAGAAATGTATCCTCATTCTTGAATGAAATTTGGTAATCGTTGTACTGAGAGTGAAGCCATTTCTAGTTGGAAATAGTTCTGTTTGACTCTACGGCTTTGCGCCTCTGCGGTGATGCTTTTGTCTTTTCAACTCTTAGAGATTTTCTTGATAGCTACTCTAACATTTCCTTCTTCTTGGCTTCTTAACATCTTTGTTTTACTTTTGAACAACAAATATTTTGGTGCTGTATGTCTTCCGAATACGAAAAAAATACTTTGGACAAGAAAAAAGCCGCCTGGATTTCTTTAATTGTAGGTGGATTTATGTTTGTCTCTAAAATTTCCGCTTACTTGCTCACCGGTTCTTCAGCTATCTTTTCTGATGCTGCCGAATCTGTTGTTCACGTTGCGGCTACTTCTATGGCGCTGTACAGCATCTATCTAAGTTCTCAACCGGCAGACGAAAACCACCTTTACGGTCATGGAAATGTTGAATACTTTTCTGCCGGAGTAGAGGGTCTGCTGATTATAATTGCGGCAATAACAATTATTTACACCTCCGGTCACGATTTGATTTTTGGCGTTCAAACTCAGCAGCTTGGTATTGGTACTACAATCATTGGAGTTGCCGGACTTGTAAATCTGACTCTTGGATTGTTTTTAGTAAAGAAAGGAAAACAAACCAATTCGCTTACTCTTGTAGCAGACGGCAAACACGTTTTAACGGATTCTTACACAAGCATTGGCGTTGTTGTTGGTTTGATTCTGGTTTTGATTACCGGCTTTATTCTCCTCGATCCAATTATAGCGATTCTTGTAGCGCTTAATATTTTATATACGGGCTACAAGCTGATACGCGAATCTATCGGCGGGCTAATGCACGAAACCGACAAAGAAACATTAGCATTAATTGTGAACAAGATTAATGAAATAAAGAAAGATTACTGGATAGATTTACATCATCTGCGCTTCTGGAAATCCAGCGACAGAGTTTACATGGATTTTCATCTTATACTTCCCCACTACTTTTCTGTAAAACAATCCCACATGGAAGAAGAATACCTAGAACACCATTTGCACAGCATACTGCCAAATTGCAGCGTTAGAATACACATGGATTACTGTAAAGAAAACGTTTGCAAGTATTGCAGTCATGCGGAATGCAAAGAAAGACTTGAACCGCACAGCATTAATTTTAAGTGGGATACAAACAGAATGCTCGGCGACCCGGTTTATACTGTGCCGGTAGAAACGCTGAGTGTGTAAGACTTATTTAACGTCCTATGCTTCTATTATTCCCATATTGGTTCCAACCATTAGTAAATCCGTTGTATAAATCGGGGATACCTACAATCAATACTAGGATTAAAAGAACAACCCCGAATATTAGATTTCGTTTGTAAATTGGAATTGTTGAAGTGGTCTCCTGTCCACCAAAATAACCGGAAATAATTAGATATAGACTTGTAATAAAAGTGACTACTTCAAGAAGAATTTGAAAAACTGAAAGCATTTGTGCCTCTACTTTTAATGGCTTAATATTTGAAAAATTACTTCAAAGAATAAGAAAATAAACTTATGCTTTGTATTTTCTTAAATCCTAATTCCAAAATCGTAAATCCAAACTAAGTTATAGTTTCTTCGAAACAGCTTTGTCCTTCGCTATAACTTCCTTTGCCATTTTCACTTTGTAATCGGAATACTTTTTAGCTAACACTTTATCTTGCAGCGCAAGAATTTGAACAGCTAACAATGCCGCGTTCTTAGCGCCATCAATTGCTACAGTTGCAACCGGCACCCCGGGAGGCATCTGCACCATCGAGAGAAGTGAATCAAGTCCATTTAACGACTTGCCTTGAACCGGTACACCAATTATAGGAAGTGTTGTAAAAGAAGCGGCAACACCGGCTAAATGTGCGGCACCGCCGGCACCGGCAATAATAACTTTCAATCCCCGTTTAATTGCAGTTTCCCCATATTCCTTCATTACCAATGGCGTTCTGTGTGCGGAAATAACTCTAACTTCAAACGGGACCGAGAATTCTTTGCAAACATCAAACGCTTTTTCCATTACTGGTAAATCGGAATCGCTCCCCATTATAATTCCTATAACCGGTTTAGCAGCCATTTTATTCTCCTAACAGATTTGATTTCTTTTGAGTGTTTAATTTTGTTGATGTAAAATAGTTTTAGGTAAGATAAAAACCAAAAGCAGTGATTAATTGCTGAAGTTGCAGACATAGTGATTTCTTAGTGTCCTTGTAGCTTGGTGGCAATTAGAAAATGAAAGAAATCGAGCCACAAAGACACTAATTCACCAAGTTTCACTAAG
>DAIEQT010000136.1 GCA_027347545.1 Ignavibacteria bacterium
ATTCATAATCCCGGTGTGTGGTTCCCAAATCCGCTTCCGGTTGATATTGGAGTTGGTTACTTCACACAGAAAATGAAAGTTGGCGATATTTTTGAAAGTACTGCAAACCAATTTGGGCTTTATGTTAGCAAAACTTTTGGATTAGTAATATCAATTACGCCTTACGCAGGATTAGTAAGCGAAAACAGTAAGACGACCGTATCTTACGATTACCAATCAAACGAAACAGTTAATGGCGTGCAAGTACCAAAAACCCAAATGAAATTTGATCTTGAAGGTGAGAACACAACCGGCTTCGTTGTTGGATTTACTTTGCATCTTGCGGCTGTGAACATTAACGCAGATTACAAGGTTGCCAAAACAAAAACGGCTTCTGCCGGAATTTCATTCGGCTTTTAATTTTATTTCTCTTAAAGAAAAGGAGCTGTGCAAGCTCCTTTTTCATTTTAAATTCTTTAGAAAAATTTTATGAAAGAAACGGCAATCTACATACACATTCCCTTCTGCGATCACAAATGCATCTACTGCGATTTCTATTCAATTATTAGTTACGAGAACGTTTCAAATTACCTTTCGGCACTGAAAAAAGAAATTGCTAACTATGCCGCGCAGTTTGCTCATGAAAGAAAAATCATCTCAATATTTTTTGGCGGTGGAACTCCATCCTTGATGGAAGCAGGCTACATTGGAGAAATTATTGAGGAAGTGAAAAGAAATTTTTCTGTGAATGAAGACGCGGAAATAACGATTGAGACAAATCCCGGGACAGTTACTAAACAAAAGTTGAGCGAGTTTAAGAATGCCGGCATTAACAGAGTAAGCGTTGGCATTCAATCATTTGATGAAGCCGATTTGAAATTCCTCACGCGCATTCATGATTCTGAAAGCGCTAAACAAACTATTTGTGATGCAGAAGAAGTTGGATTTGAGAACCTAAGCCTTGATTTGATTTTTAATCTTCCAAGCCAAACCAAAGAGAAGTGGAAGAAAAATTTAGAAGAAGCGATTAAGCTTCCAATAAAGCACATTTCAGCTTACAGTTTAATTCTAGAGCATGGAACAATTCTAAACAAAATGGTTCTCGACTGCAAAGTGAAAATGCAAGACATCAACCACGATGCCGATCTTTACGAGTTTACGATAGAGTTTCTAACTTCAAATGGATTTGAGCAGTACGAAGTTTCCAACTTTGCCAAATCGGACTTTCAGTGTATTCACAATAATGCTTACTGGCATTACAAAGATTCTCTAAGCTTTGGAACTTCGGCTCACTCATTTGCAAACGGTAAGCGCTGGTGGAATCTTTCCAGCACCCGCTTTTACATTGATGCTATGAACAAAAAGGGAAATGCTGTTGCCGGAGAAGAAACTCTTACACAAGATCAAATGCTTGATGAATATGTAATGCTTGCGTTGCGTTCTTCCGGTTTAGACTTGGGTAAATTGGGACAGATGTTTGGGAATAGCTGGTATGAAATAAACTCAAAACTGATTGATGAATATGTAATTCAAAAATTAATTTTCCTAAAGGATAACAAATTAGTTTTGGCCGCAAAAGGATTTGCTGTCTGCGATGAACTTCTCTTACACTTCAAATAGAGATTTAATATTCTCTGCCCAATTTTTCTTGTATTGGAATAAAGTCCCCCACTTATTACATTCCTTATGAAATTTCTTGGGGTTCACAATGAAATTGAAAACCTACACTTTATTTTTAGCTGTCCTATTATCTTTACCAAATTACTCTCAGCAAATAGAGAAATGTTATAACGGCGCTGCACTAAGTAAACGGTTGGCTGTCAGTCATAGCTCTTCTTATTCGTTAAATGATTTTTATTCAAAACAAATTAACAGTGGCGAATTTGATAATAATAAGGATGATAACGGAAATAGTGGTTTTTACTTTCCGGCAAAGAGTAAGAAAGGAGTAGCCTTCAGTTCCGGATTGATTTGGATTGGCAAGCAAAATAATACACTTAAGGCAAGCGGAAATATTTATTCGAGATCAACTTTGACTCCCGGGAAAATTTTGCCGGATGGAAAACCGGATGACCCGCTGGCTGAGAAGTACAGAGTTTACAGAGTTAAAGCGAATTACCGTACATCTGCTTTTGAGAATGAAATTGCAAACGGAGAAGGAACCTATCAGCAAATTTATGTCGGCTATGAAAAAGACTGGAACGAATGGCCGGCAAGCAGCGGAGCTCCATTTAATGACGTAAATAAAAATGGAGTTTATGAACCATCCATTGATATTCCCGGCGTACCCGGCTCTCATCAAACTTTGTGGTTTGTTACTAATGATCTAAAAAAAGTTAATTCAACATTTTTTGGCACCGTAAATGATTTTGGAATTGAAACTCAAGTAACAATATGGGGTTATGAAACTGAAAGCCCGGTTAAAAACACCATTTTCAGAAAGTATAAGTTAATTAACAAAAGCAGTGTTGATATTAAAGAAATGTACACCGGAATTTTTAGTGACGCTACAGCTAACGCTAGCACTAAGTCATACGCCGGATGCGATTCAACTCTTGGATTAGGATATGCTTACTATTCAGAACAAACAGATTTTTTATACGGTGTTAATCCGCCTGCATTGGGATTTAAATATCTTCAAGGACCAATGGTTGATGGTTCTTCATCAGATTACGTCTTCAAAAACGGGAAGAAAATATCTGGCAAGAAAAATCTCGCAGCTACATCGTTTGTTTTCTACACTTGCGGCGGTAATGAAATTCCATGGCCTAGCAGTACAAGTACAAGCTGGTACAAAAATCTTCAAGGGATTGATAACAATACTGGTAAGGTCTTTGAGATTCCAACTTCATATGGAGGCGGTAAAACTAAATTTGTTTACAGCGGAGATCCGGTTAAGAAACTGGGCTGGATAGATGGTGTTACTCAGTCTTGCGGACAAAGATATTTATTGCTTGGAAGCGGTCCATTTAACTTAGCGGCTTTGGATACTCAAGAAATTGTGTTTGCGGAAATTGTTGGTGTTGGTCCAAATAATCTTGATGCAATTACTTCTCTAAAGGATCGCGCTGTACAATCACAAAAAATATTTGATAGCTCAATCGCTTACAATTCTCTATATGTTCCGACCTTAACACAATTTAACCCGGCTGGCGTTGAAGTAACTAATGATCAAAATTCTATTACAATTAAGTGGGATAAAGACCCGAACGAAGTGAAGAGAATTGAAACGCTTTCCGAAAACGGTTACACATTTCAAGGTTATAATGTTTATCAGCTTAGCTCGGATTTACCGGTGAAAGATGCCGGGAAATTGATTTCGACCTTTGATGTTGTTGATGGAATAAAAAATGTGAAAGAAATTTATTACAAAGCTGATGGAACAACTGAAGAAAGAGTTGAACAATTTGGAAGTGATTATGGAGCGGTATATTCATTTAAGGTAAGTAAAGATTTTCTGACTAATTCTGAATTTGTAAAAGGGAAGACTTATTCATTTGCGGTCAGCGCTTATTATGTATCTAAAGATGTTAACAACGGCAACACACAATCAATTATTATAAGAAAGAGTTACGAAACACCGCTTACTGTGTTATCAATTCAATATAGAAAAGATGAAGCCGGTATAAATTTCAAAGACCAGCTTGTGGTTCAATCAAAACTGAGTTATACTAAGGACAATTGCAAAGTTTACGTAACAAATCCTTTGCAGCTTACCAATCACGATTATCAAATAAATTTTAAATTGGTTAACGACATTTTACTTTGGAATCTGCTCGACAAAACTTTAAGTAAAGAAATCCTTTCAAACCAAAATTTGGTTGAGGAAAATTATTACTACTACTTGGATTCATGGATGCCGCAAGCCGATGGTTTGCAGTTCTTACTTATTAAACCTACCAAGGGAATTAGAAATAATAACCTTGGAATTGTTGAGGTTGCTTATGGCGGAAAAGAATTAACAAGCAACGAGTATGATGAAAAAGGAAAAGAGTTTTTAGGAAATCATGTGTGGAACGATCCAAACTATCCCGGACTAAGCAATGAAAGAGATAAGTACTTTCTGAAATCAAATCTTTCCTTGCTTAATGTTTCTAATGCAGATTATTATGACTACGAAATTAGATTTACCAACGAAGGGAGTTATGCGCTTACATTAGACAAAAAAATAATTCAAATTCCATTTGAGTTTTGGAACGTTGGAGTAAATACGTTCAATGATAACAAAGACGACTTTAAGTTAATCCCCACTATGTTAGATCCGTATTCTGCTGGAATGACTTATTGGGCATCAATGATTGAAAGCGTAACAAATCCAAAAACTTCTCCAAGAACGAAAGCACTTAAAATAATTAATAAGAACAGCGCAACTGCTGATTACGATGCTTTTAAGAACGCTTGTCTTCAATCGGGCGGGATTGGAAGTACATTTAATCTCAACTATGATAACGGAGTTGTAAAACAAAACTTAACTGAGTTTTCAAATTTTGTTTTTGTTGATGCTGATAAGGACGGAAATCCGCCGCCGGCTGGAACAGTTGTTAGAATAATTACCAAGAAAGGATTGAGTGTAAATGATCTTTTTGAGTTCAACCAAAATAATTTTACAGATGTAGCTCAACAAAATATTCCAGCTGAGTTTTCACTTTCGCAAAACTATCCAAATCCGTTTAATCCGGAAACGACAATTAACTACACAATTCCGCCAAACGTGAAAGGTGAAACGATAAACGTAACATTAAAAGTTTACGATGTTTTAGGAAGAGAAATTGCAACTTTGGTTGATGAAGTAAAACAACCCGGTATTTATAATTCTAAATTCCTCGCCTCGCTCGACGCGAGTCGAAGCGGGTCAATTATTAATTCTTCGCCTCGCTCGACGCGAGTCGGAGCGGGTCAATTCTCAAGCGGCGTTTATTTCTATACACTAAGAACGGGCAGTTACAGCGAAACAAGAAAGATGATCTTTTCAAAGTAGTCAAAAAATGCTGTTGAGAAGGTTTACTTTTACTTCACTTGTTTATAAATAAAATCTTGATTCACCGCTTTTGACGCACTTTGCACATACGCTTTAAGTTTTCGTTGCATCTCATCACTTTCTTTCAAATGGTTTTTTAGTGCACTATTCTTTTCTGATGTTTCCTTAAAACTTGGAAAGTATTCCCGCCTCTTTTCAAAATCATCAACGTAAAGGCTTGTATCATTAAAGAAAAGAAAAGTGGGATAAAAGGTTGTCGCGCCAAATCCAGCTTTAGTTTCATCAAGAAGAGATTTTCCCATAGAAGCATGAATTGTTGGTACATGCAGCAGATCAAGAATCGTTGGTAGAATATCTGCGTGAGTTCCAACCCTAGGATCAATTTTGTTTTGGATATTTGATGGATCGAAAATCAAAAGCGGAATATGAAAGGAAGAGTAAACATCATTGCGGGCTGTGTAGATTGTATGATCGGCAGTGATTACGAAAATAGTATTGTTGAACCAATTCTGTTTCTCAGCATATTTAAAAAACTCTGATAGTGAAAAATCCGAATAGCGCATAGCAATTTGAAAATCCGTTTCCCCTTTGAATTTCGAAAATTGCTTAATCCTGTTATGTGGAATTCTAAATGGGTCGTGAGACGAAAGGGAAAAGATTACGCTGCAAAACGGCTGTTTAAAAGAATTCATTTCTTTAGCGGCATCTAAGAAAAATGGCTCATCGAAAATTCCCCAAGTGCCATCATATAATGAATCGGCGTAACCTACAAACTCCTCTTTTCCGAAATAATTCAAAAAACCGGCGCTAGGAACAAAAGCATCAAAACCCATTGAGCCGCGTGCAGCTCCATGATGAAAAGAAGTTGTGTAACCATGTTCATTTAATATTGAACCGAGTCCCCGAATTTTGTTTATCTCGGCGCGCGAGCCGATGATTGAGCTTGGAAATACAGCTGGGAGTGAAGCCAGTATCGAAGGAACAGCTTCAATAGAACGCTGCCCACACGCCAGAAAGTTTGTGTAAAGAATTGATTTCTTTGCCAAGCTATCAAAAAATGGTGTATCGCTTTCCCATCCGGTTATAGACCCAATATATTCAGCGCTCCAACTTTCCATGATGAATACAACTACATTTTTTTTCTGCATTGGCTGTGTTGGTTTTTTTATCCTTAGGAAAGGATAATTTTTGTCTATCATTTCTTCATCATCCGATTTTACCAGTTCTTTTATTATTGATGAAGATTCCTCTTGTGAATAAAAATTGTACTCCGGAAAGCTATATTGAAAATAGCATCGGATAACTGTGTAAGTGCTGTTGAGGACTAAGTAGCCCAGAGGGCGGTTATCAGAAAAAAACGCATTTGTCTGACGCAACGGTTTTAATTGCAAACCGCCGCGTATTCCAATGATGGTTAGTAATACAGCTAATACTAAACCAATGGAAGATTTTAGATATGAAAAATTCGGCTTATCTCTTTTGTTAATTCTGATGCTAAACTTTAGCGAAAGCCACACGAATGAAACGACACT
>DAIEQT010000137.1 GCA_027347545.1 Ignavibacteria bacterium
GCTAAAGTATATTCAACGTGGCGGGCAGGTTTGAGACTTGGTGGCAAAAGAAAAGATAAGAAATTAAGCCACAAAGGCACTAAAACACCAAGTTTCACTAAAAATAATTCACGTAATTCAACTCATGCGTAACGTGAGTTAATAATAGAAATTAATAACAGTCTTTAGGTTCCCCAAAACATCGAACCCTTACTTCAAAATAAGCATCTCTTTGTTTGAACAAAACCTTGTCATGAGCCAGCCGAAGAATCACCGTCCTATAATCTGTAAAAATAAACACCGGATGCGAGTGGAGAACGAAGATTTCTTCTTGCTCTTGAAGCTTGCTTGTTCGTCAAGCGCTCCGGAACTTGTATTTACAATATCCACATTACCTTTCGTTTAAGTGCCGAAATTATACTCTAATGTTTTTCACTTTCATTGAAAAAGATTAGGCAGGCTGTGGTTAAAAAAACAGTCGTAATAATTACAGTTGGACAAATTTTCTTTTTGATTTTCATTTTAGTACCGCTTGCACACAAAATAATAGGTTATAAAATTCTCTATAATTTGGGTGACGAATAGTTGGCAGGATTGCTATTAGTTTCAGAAATCATAAAAGGCGATGGTTATTTTAGAATGACCGCAAAACAGTTATGCTAATTGTTGCAGATAACTCCGAATGGAAGTAAGAACCAGCTCAATTTCAGCGTTAGACGGATCAAGTTCTTTCAGTTTGGTGAAGTAGCTTTGCGAATGAGTAATATCGCAATAAAGCCAAATGATTCCCATAATTAAATTGTAATCAAAAGAATCTATAACATCTTTATTCTTCGGTTCAAGTTTATCAATCAATTCCGGGCATGGGCAGTCATCTTTAATAGGATCAGTCTTGACAATAAACTCAATATCACTTTTTACTAATTCTAAAAAATACTCGAACGATTCTTTTAACCTTCCGGTTTGGGTATAGCAAACAACAAGTTTCTTTTTGGCAGAGCGGTTATCGGGATATTTGGAAAGAACTTCTTCGAATTCCCTTTGGGCGGCGGAATAATTTCTCGCCATAAAATATTGATTACCTAACATTTCGCTCATTCTGTCACACTTTATTAGTAAGTGAAGCCCTCTTGCTTGCAGAGAGCTTCACTATAAAAATAATAATTATTTTGGATTTGCACCTGTTACAAATGTAAATGCCTTAATTTCTGTAGCCGGATTGAACCAAGAAGATACACCATTGTTCTTCATCCAATCATAATTCATAGCATTAACACCAAACAATAAAGTCTTTACATCATAGCCCAAAACTTTAAGAACAGTAGCTACCTGAGAAGATGTTTGTCCGGTATAGCAATAAACTACAATGGTTTTATTAGTTGGTAAAGTTTTCAAAGATGCAGCTAATTTGAAATCTGCTTTTGGTGAGTATTGAATAGCGCCTGGTAAATGACCTTTGGCGTAATCTGCGGCTGACCAATAGTTTACAATGTAATAGTTGCTTAAAGCACCGGTAACTGTTCCCCAGGTAGTTTTAATATCATCGAATTGCGCGCCTGTTGATAATAATGCTGTAATTCTTGCTTCAAGAATTTCTTTTCCGGTTTTCTTTCCTGTTGATATTGTTGGAAGTTCACCGGCTGTGTTCTTGGCAGTAGCTGTAGTAACAAAGTTTGTATAGTTGTTGCCGTAAGAAGATGTTGACCAAGAAGCAGCACAGCTTGCATTCCAAGAAGACATTCCCCACTTTAGTGAAGAAACATTTGAGTAACCTAATAATCTTAACAAGCTAACCGCATAACCTGCTGTTTGACCGGAGTAGCAAGCAATAACTATTTTGCTGTAAGAAGTTGCGTTTGCTAAACCTTTCATATAAGTAACGATATTCTTTAACTCCACATTTACAGCACCAGAAATATGACCTTTCGCAGAATAATCTGCAGCTGATCTGATATCAATAACATGAATTTTGTCCGGAGTCGCCAGCATCATATCATTTACTTCTTGAGCAGTTGAAATTGCCGGTGCGGCTGTGTTTAAGAAATCTCCGTTAGCTTCCAAATATTCTGCTAATAACTGGGCTTCATTAATCACTTCAGGCGTTACCGGGCTTTCATCTTTGCTGCATCCGGTGTTGATAAATAGAATTGGAACAATTAATAATAAATAAAACAAATTACGTAGTTTCATTTTTACTACTCCTTGATGTTTTTTGTTGTTCATGGTTTTCTTTTAATAACATTATTTCACATTCCACATATAAGGAAGCTTGCCGTCAACTGTAATTGATGAAGTTGCGTTAAACTCCCAGTTCTGCAAATCTGATTTGAACAAGTAAATTTCTTTGTTTCTGAATGTGCCGTCGGTTTCTTTAATAATATGGCAAGCATCATAACAAGCTTTTCCGGCTGCAACTTGCGTTCTGCTTGTCCACTTAATGATGTTATGAGGAGTCGCATATTTGAATGTGGGTTTAACATCAAATTTTGGAAGAGTTGCAACACCAAAGTTACTCCAGCTATCCGTTGCCATTAACGATCTTCTTAACACAGCATATTTGAATGTTTTGGTTTCCGGAATTGGGTTCATTCCAATCTTAAATCCTTGGTATGAAGCAATGCGCGCGCCTTCACCGGCAATGTGGCAGCTTCCGCAATTATTATAATCTTGCGAGTGACAAGTGTTGCAAGAGAATGTACTCATATGGTTCTTATGGTAATTGTTCGAGTTTTCAATTCCCTTATGGCAATCTGTACACTCCGGCATCATAGGCATTTTATACCGTTGATCATAAATCTTTCCATCGCCGTGGACCTCATTCTTGCTATGGCAATTCATGCAGCTGAAACCCTTTTTGGTTAAGTGAACATCCGGAACGGTTCCAACAGCTTGACCGAAGTAAGCATGTCCGCCACGGCTAACATGGCAAGAAACGCAAATGTCTCTCATATCCGGAGTTTTTGTAAAAGCGTGTCCACGTGAAAGTCCACCACCAGCAGCATTAGGACGGTTAACATGACAATCACCGCAAGTGCCGTGACATTTAGCGCAGTTTTCGTTGTAACCCTCTTTCATTCTGTCGGAAAGCTGATCGAACCCACCCGGAATATTTGACAACCCGGAACGGAGAACCACCATAGATTTCTGTCCCCAGCCTTGTTCATGCAGACTATTCTTTGCTCTAAGAGCGATGTCGGTATGACATGTACCGCATTTCTCATCTGATTTAGCAGATGGTTTTTTGATAAAATCTTTTGAGTGAGCTAAAGTTTTGTCGGAAGTTCCATCAACACCGTTATGGCAGCCCACGCAAGGAATTTTTCCGTGAATATTGCTTTTGAATTCTTGATATCCTTCACCGCCAAGAAAAACTCTATCGTAAGGTTCAAAATGAGGAGCCTCGCCGCCGCATCCGTGGCTATCACCAGTAGCCGGCGGATCCGGTGTATAATTTTTCTTAAGAGTTTCGTAGTTAGTATGGCAGCCTTCGCAAGAGGCAATTGATTTAACTACTTTTGTTTCGGGTGTGCTCGGTTCATCTTTTAATTCCTCCTTACAGCCTACAACTGCGATTGCTAGAAAGAGAATAAAAGAAAATAAGATTGATTTGATTGCGCTCATTTTTCATCCAGAATAACTTTGTTGAGCACATTATCGCAACTTAAATGCCGAAGCTAAAACAGCACATAAATGACTTATTTAGAAGTGTGGCTGGAACAACGTGTTTCATTTGGAGTTTTAGTCTGTTTTTGATTCTGACTTAGTTTTAATTAGAGAGCATTTTAGCTATTGGAACACTGTTTCAGAAAATGAAACGCATGGAACAATTATTCGATCAGACCGAACCGTTTCATTTGGCGCCAAAGTGTAGTCCGCCCAATTTTTAATTCTGAGGCTACTTTTGTTTTGTTCCATTGGAATTTTTCTAGTGCTGCAATTAGTTCGGCACGTTCACGAGAATCCGGGAAAAATTCGCGTGTAGTTATGGGTGATGGGGACTGACTGCTTTGTTCCAATATTTTAGGCGGAAGCTTAGAACATTCTATTACATTTCGTTTCGTTGTGCGGACAAAAGCATATTCGATTACATTTTCCAGCTCACGGATATTTCCAGGCCATGAATAATTTAGGAGAACAGTTAGAGCTTCTTCTTCTATCTCACGAATCTCTTTTTTATAAAACAGAGAAAACTTGCTCAGAAAATGACGCGTGAGAGGAACGATATCTTCTTTCCGGGTTCTTAGCGGTGGAATTTCAATTGGAATAACATTCAAGCGGTAATAAAGATCATCACGGAATTTTCCACTCTTTAACGCATCTTTAATATCAATATTTGTTGCAGCAATTACCCGTACGTTGGAAGTTCTAGTGATTGATTCCCCTACACGCTCGAATGTTCCTTCTTGCAAAACACGTAAAAGCTGAATCTGCATTTGAAGCGGCATCTCGGCAACTTCATCTAAGAAAATTGTTCCTTGATCAGCAATTTCAAATCTACCGGCACGGTCTTTAAACGCATCAGTAAAGGCTCCTTTAACATGCCCAAACAATTCGCTTGCAAGCAAGTTAGAAGGAAAAACAGAGCAATTAATTTTTATGTAAGGTTGCTGGTTACGTGTAGAAAGTTTTTGAATAGCGTTTGCAACAAGTTCTTTTCCTGTTCCCGATTCACCATGAACAAAAACCGGCGCGTCGGTTTCAGCAATTTCTTCTATCAACTGAAAAATATCTTTCATCTGCTTGCTATGCCCGATAATTCCATGGAACTGAGACTCGCTTTGCAGATTTAATCCAATGGTTTCAAACTCACTCAAATCTCTAAAAGATATAATTCCGCCTGTCGGTTCGTCGTTTTCGTTATATAAAACTGCGGCGTTTAGTTTTATTGGTTTCATCGAACCGGTTTTACATTGAATCTTACTTTCAAAATCAAAAATATTTTTCTTAGTCTTAAGCACAAGTGCAATCGGACAATCTGTAAAGCAAACTTCGGAACGGAAAATATGTTTGCAAAAATGTCCCATAACTTCTTCACGCGTGTTTCCGGTTATTCTCTCCGCAGATTTATTAAAGAAATTAATCCGGAAATCTTTGTCAACGGTAAAAACACCTTCTCCAATTGAATCTAATATGTGATTTTTTAAGTTATCACTGATAGGCATTTTGCCTTTAACCTTACTTTTGTGAGGTAAAGATAAGGAGGGATTTCACTTTGAAACAAATCGTTTCAGCATACGGCGCAAAAAAACCGCCAAATAGGCGGCTTTTTGCTTCATTTCATTGTGTTAAGCTTCCACTGGAGTAAAAGCTTTCTTCAATGAATTAACATACTCGGCTGCACTTAACGCTGCAATTGTTCCATCAGCTACAGCAGTTGTAACCTGGCGGTACCGTTTAGCTATTGAATCACCGGCTGCATAAACTCCGGCAACATTTGTAGCCATGTTTTTATCAACAATTATCTCTTTCCATTGGTTAAGCTCAAGCAGACTATTAAGCTTTTCTGTATTTGGTACATAACCTATGAAAATAAAAACTCCATCTATTGCCATCTCGGTAATTTTATTGCTGTTTACATTTTGAATTTTTACGCCGGTTAGTCTTTCTTTGCCAGTGAATTCAACAATTTTAGATTCCATGATGAAATCAATTTTGGAATTCTGCTTTGCATCTTCTACATAATGCTCGAATGCCTGGAAGTGATCGAACTGATGTACAATTGTTACTTTGGATGCGTACTTAGTAAGTGATACTGCTTCTTCAAGGGCAGAATTGCCGCCGCCCACAACAATTATTTCTTTGTCTTGAAAAAAATCTCCGTCGCAAGTTGCGCAGTAAGAAATTCCTTTTCCTTTCAACTCTTCTTCACCGGGCACACCAATAGTTCTTGATTTACCACCCGTAGCAATTATTACAGCGTTAGAAGTATAAACATCATTTCCATTTACCGTAATTTGTTTTACTTCGCCTCCGAGTTCGAGTCCGGTAATCTTAAGATTGGATTTAATCGTGCAGCCAAATTTTTGCGCCTGTGCTTTCATGTTACGTGCGAGCTGATAACCGCTAATACTTTCTATGCCGGTATAATTAGCTATCTCATGAGTGAGTACCATTTGCCCGCCAACTGTTCCTTCATTAAGTATTAATGTAGATAGTTTAGCGCGGGAAAGATAAATTCCCGCGGTTAACCCGGCAGCGCCGCCGCCTATAACTATTATATCAAAGTGATTGTTCATTTCGGAACTCGATATTACTTGCCAAAATTCTGGTCTAAAATTGCAGTTACTTGTTCTCTGCTTTGAATGCTGCTAGTTGCTTTTACAACCCGGCCATTTTTGTAATAAACAACAAAAGGTATTCCCTGAAAACTTCTGCATTCCGGTAAATTGCGGATAACTTTCGCATCTGGTGAGTCAAATTCCATGTCCGCAAATTTTACATTCTTGTACTCGCCTTCAAGCTCTTCCATTACTTCGTAAACGGGTATGCACATTGGTCCCATTCTGCCGCAGCATATCATTACATTTTCATTTTCTTGTAATAGTTTTGAATGATCTTGTTCTGAAAGGACGTGAGTTAAGTTTGTGTGAAGCATTTCTATTCTCCAATTATTTTATTTTCTGTTTGTTAGATGAAGGAGAAAAGAAAAGGATTCAGCCCGCTGGGTTAGGTAGGAATATCATACTGGGCACTTGAAATTATTTGTATTTGATGCTTTGCGAAACACTACTTAATTGATGAAGCAATTATTGAATCCGCAAGCTCTTGATTGGTTAGTTTCCTTGTTACTAATAATTCTTTTCCCTTTGTAACCAGTATTTCGGACGGCATAGCTCGCAAATTATATATGCTTCCCATAGAGTAACAGTATGCGCCGGCGTTTTTAATTATCAGTTTGTCCCCTTCACGGGTTTCCGGCAGCTCCCGTTGCTGTGCAAAACAGTCTCCGGTTTCGCAAATGTTTCCGCATACATCATAAATATACTTTTTACCTTTTGGATTGCTGATGTTTTCAATATGATGATATGATTCATAAAGCAGCGGGCGTATAAGGTGATTAAAACCGGAATTGGTTCCGGCAATTAGTCTCCCACGGTTATTCTTTATAGTATTTACTTCTATCATGAGATAACCGGATTCGGCAACAATATACTTGCCCGGTTCAAAATACATTTCCAATTCCTTGCCGTACTCTTTGCAAAACTTTGCAAAAATTGAAGTAATTTTTTTACCGAAATTCGCATAATCAATCTTATGAGCTTCCGGTCTGTAATTGACTTTGAAGCCACCGCCAAAATCAACAAATCGTAAATCCGGGAAATCTTTCCTCTTAGCTATTGCAAGAATGTTAATCATGCTCTGAAAAACTTTTTC
>DAIEQT010000139.1 GCA_027347545.1 Ignavibacteria bacterium
TTTCAAAATATCTGCAGATTCAAAGTATGAGCCGGCAAAGAATGCACTTAATCAAATGTTGAAGTCGGGCTTCCTTCCTCCAAATGATTCAAATTATGTTCCTATCTCAAGGAAGAAGGATGAAACTGCTCAAGTGTTAAATCCTAACTGGGATTTGGATTATTACGATTTTGAAAAAGAAGAGAATGACACCAGTGTGGCATTCATAAAAGATATATTCGGAAAAAAGAAGAAAGAACTTAAGAAGTATTTAAACCTAGAAAAATTTGACTCAACAAAAGTAGATACAAGTGCCAGCGGATTACTTACTTATGCGGCAAATAGTGGAAGTCCGGAAGCTTTATTAATAGTTGCAAAGAATTACGAAAAGGGGATTACTTATAAGAAGGATTTGGCTAAAGCTTCATCATATTATCTCCGTGCAAACCGATTAGGTTCATTTAAAGCCGGCGAAACACTATACAAACTTGTTCAAAACGAAAGTTTCGTGAATGCCTTGAAAGCTAAAGTAAATCAAGGTGATGCTGACGCAATGTATTCTTGGGCGGCGATTACTGCACTCGGTTATAGTAACGAAATAGCCAATCAGCAAGCACTGGATTTTCTGAAAAAAGCCGTAGATAAAAAACATATTCCTTCTATGATTGAGCTTGGCTTGCTTTATATGAATGGAACTTTGGTTGAAAAAAATAAAGAGAAGGCTTTTTCATATTGGAATATGGCAAGGGAGTTTGGGAGTTCCGAAGCGGAGATTAGAATTGCGTTTGCTGGTATTTTAGAACACACAAACGGTGCCGATCTTTCAAATGAAATTAAAACTTTGCAGACTCTCTCCGGTGAAGGATCAGTATTTGCACAGACAGCACTTGCCTATTGTTACGAAAAAGGTATTGGTGTTTCTGAAGATAAAGCTACTGCAGTAAGACTGTATAGAACTGCATCGCAAAGAGGAAATCAATCTGCATATAATTCTTTGAAGCGAATGTATGATGAGCTTAGACCGGAAGAAGAGACTTTCAAAATTTTTGAAGCTAATCAGTGATTTTTTAGAACTATGAATGTAATGTCATCGTTCTGAAGCGCAGTTCCACGGAAACCGGTAACAGCGCGAAGTAAAGCGTTTTTAATTTCTTCAACCGTTTTATCCGCGTTATTTGCGATAACCCGTTTTAGGTTTTCCTCACCAAACATATCCCGCATAATATTCATTGCCTCAGTAACACCATCAGAATAGAGAAACACTATATCATCCTTTTCCGGTTTGATAAATGCTTCTTCCAGAGTTTTTTCAAAAATTCCTTTGTCATTCAAGCCAATTCCTAAACCGGTTGTGTTCAGTATCTCGAATTCTTTTTTTGCCGACTTGTACCAAATAACAGGCAAATGACCGGCTCGGACAATCTTCATGCTTCCATCTTTTTCGATAGAAGCCAGCGACATTGTTAAAAAGAATTCTCTTCTTAAATTTTTAGAAAAATATTTCTTCAGATCAATAATAATTTCTTTTACTTCAAAGACATTATTCAGTAACTGGTGAAGAATAGATTGAACACGAACCATGTATAACGCCGCCGCCATTCCTTTGCCGGAAATATCGCCGACAGTTATGTAAAATTTTTCGTTCTGTTCAATCACATCAAAATAATCACCGCCAACTTCACGCGCCGGTTCATAGTAGCTCGCAATATCATAATTGAAAACTGTAGCTGCATGTCTGGGAATCAAATCACTCTGGATTTTTCGGGCAACGTCCAATTCACCTTTAGCAGAAAGTTTGTCTGCTAATTCAAAAGCCAAAAGGAGATTTACTATAATGAAAGCTAGAAGTACGTAACCATTTGATGGGGAAGAATAGCCAACCGCAAAAAAGAGAAGCGCTGATATGTAGAAGATTCTTCTTCCAGGTGTAAGTTTTAACACAAATGCGTTAAAAAGCGAGCGGATAAAAATAAGCGCTCTTACAAATCTGTTTTTATGTCTGTCGGGTTTAGGAATATCGTTAGCGAAAAATTCATAAACCTCACCAGCCTCTTTTTTAATCAAACGTTCTATCTCTTGATAGCTTAAATCGCTCGTATAGAGATCAAAAATTCGCTTTATTGGATTTCCGTGCTGGTTTCCCATTTTCTTCAATTTATTGTTTAGACGGTTAAGCTATTAATTGGTTGTCAAAATTACATTTTTTTGTGTTATTAAGGCTAAAACTAGAAACAATTATTGTTAATTAGATTTAAGAAGAAGAAGTTTCTGTTCGAATGGTTAAGGTTGTTTAATACTTTGATAATCATACCACTGTTTCCTATTTTTGAACGCGAATAAATACAAGGATAGACAGTCTTAATGACTATTTATAAATCTCTGATCTGGAAATCAATTCTATTTGTGGTGATGTCGTTTGTGATCATTGCCGGAATTACTTTTCCTATTGTTGCTCAACCTAAAGTATGGTACGAATTTCCAATAATTCCCGGCTTGGAAGAGAAAGCAAAGATTATCTTTTTCCATGTACCAACTGCATGGTTATCTGTTTTAGCTTTTATGATGGCAATGATTTATGGAATACGCTATCTCAGAAACAAAAATATTGATGACGATTCCAAATCATCAGCCGCATTGCAACTTGGAATGATGTTTACTATTCTAGCTACAGTTACCGGTTCTATCTGGGCAAAATTTACTTGGGGTTCGTTTTGGCATTGGGATCCTCGAGAAACAAGCATATTCATCCTCTTGTTAATTTATGGTTCACTGCTTGCATTGCGCTCTGCGG
>DAIEQT010000157.1 GCA_027347545.1 Ignavibacteria bacterium
CACCAGTACCAAAAAGCTATAATAGGCGCACCAAATAAAATCCCAGTCCAGGGAAAATCCGGATCGCTCATTGGTTTGAACATTTGAAAATGCTCAATTGGTAATCTTTCGCGCAAGCCTTGAATTCCGCCAACTTCAGAAAGTCCAAAAATTGTTAACAAAAAAGCGCCAATAAGTAAAAGTACTCCCTGAAAAACTTGTGTTCTTATTACCGCAGAAAATCCACCTACAAGTGCATAGAGACCTGTGATTAGAATTATGATAATTGATGAAGTAAAAATGCTCCATCCGAAAATCTTATTGAATAGAATACCCCCGGCGAATAGCGTAACTAAAATTTTTGTGATGATATAAGTAAATATCGAAAGTCCGGAAAAGAATTTTCTGCTTGAAGAATCGAAACGCTTTTCAAGAAATTCCGGGGTTGTAAATATTCCGGAGTTTCTGAAAATAGGAGCTATGAACCAACCAAGAATGATAAGAAAGAAAATAGCTATTAATTCAAATTGAGCAACAGCAAGACCTCTCGATGCGCCTCCGCCGGCAAGTCCAATAAAGTGTTCGCTGGAAATGTTGGTTGCAAAAAGTGAAATACCAATAGCGAGCCATCCGAGTTTTCCTCCGGCTAGGAAGTAATCACTCAGATTCTTATCGCTATTCTTAACATACAAACCAAGTGCAAGTACTGCTACCAGGTATATTAAGATAATTATTCCGTCAATGAGAGATATTGGGCTTTGCATAGACGCTATTTCAATCAAAAATAATACCGCCGCAAAACAGTGAAATAGTGTAAAATTTCGATGAATTGCGGCAGTTATGTAAACGGTTACTTATTAATTTAATAAGCTGTCCGTTATTATTTTAATAAGCTACTTACTATACCGACATTTGTCGTTATTTAAGCAATAACATTTTCTTTGTCTGAATAAAGCCTCCGGCTAGTAATCTATAAAAATAAATTCCGCTAGGTAAAGACTTGCCGCGGCAAGTCTCTACGTTAAATGAAACATTGTAGTTTCCCGCTTGCTGGTATTCATTCACAAGAGTTGCTACTTCTCTTCCCAATACATCAAAAACTTTTAATGTTACGTTTATCGTTTCACCTTTCACGCCTGCCTTGCCGTCAGGCAGGTTTGACGGGATTGTGTAGCTTATAGTTGTTTCCGGATTGAACGGATTAGGATAATTCTGTTCCAGATTAAATTGATCTGGAATTTCTTTGCCTTCATTTTCGATTCCGACCAAAACTCCATCCTTATTAGCATAAGGCAAATAGGTAGAACGTAATGAGCCCGCAACTTGTTTTTCTTTCAGACGGTCCATCGTAATCAAACCCATTGTTTGCCAACCCTGTTTTTTCGGTTTGTATTGATACCAATCGAAAGCGCACCACCATGTTACACCCATTAAGTTACCCGCTTCGTTGTAAGCCCCGGTAGCATCGTAAGGAAAATGTAACTTAAAGCCGTTAAAAGTTTGTGTTAATACATTTACTTGCTCGCCTTCAGTAGAATTATTTTCCGAAGACCAGTAGCCAAACTCTGTATCTATTATAGGTTTATTTGGAAAAGCTGTTTTAGCATTGTTTACAAAAGAGAAAGTTGGGCCAAAATAATTTTTGCTGGTTCCGTAAAAAATTCCATAATAAATTGTCCAGCCTGCAATATCCAGCGGTTCTTGACTTGCATCCGATGCGCCTGGTTTATCAGCAGCAGCTGACTGTGTTAATAATCTTCCATCATTATAGTTAGTTCTGTAATCAGTCTTCAAAGTGTTGTGATAATCTAATCTACCGCCTCCATCAAAATGACATTCATTTGACGTACTCCACATAACAACGGATGGTCTATTGTAATCTTTGAAAACCATTTCGCGGAACATTTGAATATGTAGTTTGCGTGTATTGTGAACATCCCATACGGCTTGTGTTTCCCACCAGTAAACTGGAATCTCTTCCATAATTGCCAGTCCTAGCCTATCCGCAATTAAATAAGTATAAAGATGATTTGGATAGTGAGCTGTTCTAACATATGTAGCGTTCAAACTCTTTATAGTAACAAAATCGGAGTATATGATACTTTTGGGAACGCTTCTTCCATAATCCGGATGTTCTTCGTGGCGAGCTATGCCCGGCAAAAACATAATTCTATTGTTTAACAAAAATTTGCCTTGCTTAGCTTCGACTGTACGCACACCAAATTGAGTATAATATTCATCGAGAACTGTTGAGCCGTTAAGTATTGTAACTTTCATTACGTACAGATTCGGCGTTTTCATAGACCATAATTTCGGACTGGGAATTTTAAGATTAGTTTTCCAAACTGATGCAGAACCCGCAGCAATACTCAAACTGTTTTGTGTTGTACCTCCAAGTGAAACTTCGCTGCCCACCAAATCTTTTACAAATTCAGATTGAATATTACTTTGGGTAATGTTGGCTTCATATACTTTTACAGAGACACTCACGTTTGAAGCCGAAGCTTTTTTGCTGCTCATTATTATTGTTGTTTCAATATTTCCATCTAAGTCTTTAGGAATAATATTAGTACGAACAACAGAAATCGGATCGGAAAGTTCTATATAAACATCGTGAATTACACCCGCCCAGTTAAACCAATCAACCACGCTAACCGGAATAATATCCTTGCGGGAACCCCAAGCGATATTATCAACACGAATTGCGATTGTATTTGTGGCTCCGTAATTCAATAACGAAGAGACATCAAACGAAAAGGGTGTATAACCGCCTTCATGGTATCCAACATATTTATCGTTAATCCAGACATCGCAAACATAGTTAACCGAATAGAACATCAGTTTGGCAAACTTGCCGGCGTTAGCTGCATCAACTGTAAAAGTTCTTCTGTACCAAACTCCGTCGTTATAAATTTCCGGAAATGATCCATTTGGCGCGGTAGCTTCCGTTAGCGCATTTTCAACACCTGGCAAAGTTTTCTTTTCCCATGCAGCATCATTGAAGCCTGCTAATTGTTTTCCGGCAGCTTCTGTTTCAATTGCAGCTATTCCAGCGGCGTCCCTTTTAGCGAGAGATACATTATCAATTGTAGCAAAGCGAAGTTTCTTCCACTCGCCCGCAAGATCAATTATGGTACGTGAATTTTGTTTTTCAAAAGTAGGTAACGGCATCCCATTTTGATATGGAACTGAAACTCCGCCAACATTTATTAAGCTTAGGGATGTCTCAAGGGTTGTTTGTCCGAAAGAAACATAAGTAGCCGCAAAAAGAAAAATAAACAACAGATTTACCTTTGTGTATAGTTTTTTCATTAATCACTCTGGATAGTTTATAATTAGCAAAAATTTATGAACAAAAAGAATACCACTCAACAACTTTGTTTTCGCGTTATAAATGGAAATTTGGAAACCAAAAAGAGGTTTGATACGGTTTGGAATTATTAATCTAATAAAAAAGGCTTATCATTCTAATAATAGCGTATTAAATTTGCTTCATTATTGTGAGTAAATAATTTAGGCATTTTTCCCACAGTAGCACTCTTGTTTACCGGAATTTAACTTGACATTTTTCAAAAATTCTTCATATTTGTGCATGGTTGTATAAGGTTGTTTAACTTATTGGGTCCTTCAATGGAAAAATATTATAACATAAGCGAAGCTGCTGAAATAATTGGCGTCAATAAAGAGACACTTAGGCGGTGGGATAGAACTGGAAAATTTAATTCAACTAGACACCCGATAAATCGTTATAGAGTATATCCCGCCTCAAAAGTAAATTCATTTGTAAAAGAGCTACAGCTTGAATTTTATCCCGAATCAAAAGCTAAAAAACTTCCTTCACCATTTTATAAGAATAATTTTGGTTCACTATATAATATTGACGCAATTCAATTTTTAAAATCCCTTGAAAACGAAACAGTAGATTTAATATTTGCAGATCCCCCTTACAACATTAAAAAGGCTGAGTGGGATACTTTCCAATCACAGAAACAATATGTTGAATGGAGTATTCTGTGGATTCAGGAGGCGCAAAGAGTATTGAAGCCACATGGCTCGCTTTATGTTTGCGGATTTTCAGAAATACTTGCGGATGTTAAATGGGCGGCTAGTTATTTGTTTTCAGGATGTAAATGGCTCGTTTGGCATTATAGGAATAAAGCTAATTTGGGAAATGATTGGGGAAGGTCGCACGAAAGCATTCTTCACTTTCGAAAAAGTAAGAATTTCATATTTAATATAGACGAGGCGAGAATTCCATATAATGCGCATACACTCAAATACCCAACTAGACCACAAGCTGTTACTTCTCAATATAATAACGGAAATGGTAAGGAATATATTTGGGAGCCAAATCCATTGGGGGCAAAACCAAAAGATGTTTTCGAGATACCTACTTTATCAAATGGTTCTTGGGAAAGGACAGAACACGAAACGCAAAAACCTGTCGAACTAGTTAAAAAGATTTTACTGGCTTCTTCAAATCCAGGTCATCTTGTAGTTGACCCTTTCGGAGGTTCGGGTACTACCTATGCTGTTGCTGAAGCGTTTGAACGAAAGTGGCTTGGCACAGAAACTAATCTTGAGTATTGCAAGATGATTAAAGAGCGAATTACAAATAGTGAGCAGATACTAAGAATAGCTTCTGGTAAAGATGAAATAGACTCAATCCAAAGAAGACAAAAATTAAGGGCACAACATTCGCCAAACATCAGTAATAAGAAATTTTGAAAATGGAAAAATATGTTGATTAAATGGACGCTCATTAGCCTTAGTTGGCAAGTCAAGGTAATAGTAACCATCTAACTGGGCTAGAAAGCGAGTGTACACCATAAAAAGATTTGAAACAAACGTAGTACTAATTTTAACATCCGCAGAATCATCTTTTCTTTGAACATCGTTTTGAGAAATGCCAACGACACGAACAGAATGCCCAACAAATTTTTCTACAAGAACTTTATCAATAAATATTTTTGGCATTCTGTCTTTTGTGGTTGTTTTAAGAGAAATAATTATTTCGTTCGGATTTATGCTAGAGGAATCTGATCTTACGCTTTCAAAAGGAGAAATTATAACATCAGTTTCGCAACGATAATACTTGTTGCCTTCGTCTGTTTCGTATGGAATACTTAAAACAACTTTTTTAATCGAGATTTCCAAAGTGCCGAACAAAGTTCTAATCAGTTCTTCAAATCTATTTCCAACATGCTTTCGAGCACTATTAGCCTGAACCATTAAATCCAGGCCAATTCCCATCGCTTGTTGAGTAGTATATACAACACTATCAACTAATTGAAATGCATCATGACTAAATTCTCGTTCCCCGTTTTTCAATCTGTTTATTAGTCGCTCAAAGTTTTCAAAACTATCATTGAACCGATTTACATCTCTGATAAATAAATCATTTTTAAATGGACGGATAGATTTCTTTGTCCCCGCTATACTGGAAGAACAAATTTGATATCCGCTATATTCTGATTCTTCGTTTAACACATCAGGAATATAATTCAGTACTCGTAGGGCAATATCTTTAAACTGTTGAATATCTTGTTTGGGTTTCTGTAAATCTTCTGATAACGAACTCATTAATCCTCCATTCGCTTTAATAAGTATAGCCTTGCCTAAGATGCAAGTTCACGGTTTTCACAATTACTTCAGACCCAGCTCTTTGCACATTCTGTAATAGTTAGGCGGCGCTAAACCAAGTTTCTTTGCCGCTTCGGAATCAGATTCCGATCTCTGCCTAACATAAGCAAAATATTTCTCGCGGAAATTTCTCTCCATATGTTTAAGCAATAGTATTCCTTCCGGCGATTTAAAACTTATTCCATCTGTTGAAAGAATTGTTTCTGTTGACTGGATTTTCTTTCCCAGTGCTGTTTCAATTATGAAAGAATCAATCAGTTTTTCATCGAAGAACAGCAGGCGCTGAACTAAGTTTTTCAGCTCGCGGATATTTCCGGGCCATTCGTAATCAATTAAATATTTCATAGCGTCTTCGTTAATGACCGGCATTTCTTTTCCCATGTCATTGGAAAACTCACTCATGAAATAATCTATTAAATAATGAATGTCTTCCTTTCTGTGACTGAGGGGCGGAACGTGAATGGGTACAACATTTAATCTATAATAAAGATCTTCACGGAAGCGTTTTTCTTTTATTTCTTCTTCAAGGTTTCTATTGGAAGCCGATATTATACGGACGTTTACTTTTACTTTTTCAGTTCTTCCAATCTTTTCAACTTCTCCTTCTTGCAAAACGCGAAGAAGTTTTACCTGCGCAGAAAGAGGCAGCTCAGAAACTTCATCAAGAAAAATTGTACCATTGTGTGCCTGCTCGAACAAACCAGGCTTTCCTTTATCTGCGCCGGTGAAAGATCCTTTTTCATAGCCAAATAATTCGCTTTCAATTAGCTGATCCGGAATGCTTCCGCAATTAATGGGAATAAAATTTTCGTATTTACGTCCGCTTGAATAATGAAGATTATAAGCTACCAATTCTTTGCCGGTTCCTGATGAGCCGGTTATAAGTATAGGAGCGTTGCTGTTCGCAAATCTTGCTATCTGTTCCCTCAGTTTGTTTGCCGTTTCGGAAATGCCAACAATCTTTTTATTTGTAAGAATGTCTTCAACGTTTCTGTTCAGTTTTTGGTTTGACTTCTGTTTCTCTTTAATAAGCTTTCTTCTCTCATAAGCGTTAAAGATTGCCATGATAAAATCTGTTGGCTGATAAATATATTCTTCAATATCACCCGGGTATTTTGTGCAATACCAAAACGCTCCGGCTTCAATTAAGCTGTGGGCAAAATCGTAATCAGTTATGTTCACTGTCATCTTTGTAATTACAATTATCTGAAGCGCCGTATCAAAATCTTTGATTTTTTTTATCAGAAGATCACCGCGAAGACCGCCGGCAATTTGAAAATCCATAATTACTATATCGTAAGCATTTCGTTTTTTATCCAGCAATTCTAACGCGGATTTGCCGTCGGAAACCACATCAATAATTTTTATTCTATTATCGAATGGCTTAATTGTGTTCTCCACTCTGCGCATATCAAAATCTTCATCTTCAATAAGCAACACTTTAATTTCTTCTTCTACCATCCCTTACCACTCCGCTAGTTAATGTGGAATACGAATTGTAAATCTGCAGCCGCATTTACTCAGATTTTCAACATCAATATCCCAGCCGCATCTTTGTTTTGAAATTTCGTATGCAATATAGCAACCATATCCGGATGATTGCGAACCCGCTTTCGATGTAACATTCTCTAAAAATAGTTTTTTAATGCCGCTCTCATTCGTTTCAATTAGCTCAGGAGAAATTCCCGGACCATTATCTTCTATCGTTAGTATAGAAATTTTCTCTTCCGGTTTGTGTAAAGTTTTTACAGTAATCGTAAGATTTTCATCCCCACCATGATCAATACAATTTTGTATTAGCGGTTCAATTATTTCCCAAATAACAAACTCGTTAATGTGCACAACCGGTACGTTGTCATCCAGGTCCACTTTAATATCAAACGATCCCGATTTTCTCGCCGTTCTGTTAAATATGTTTTCGATGATAAAGCGTATAACTTCATTAACATTTGTTTTGAATGCAAGATTACGAATCGTTTGTATCGGTGGATCGTACCATTTCATATCATAAATTACGCGCGACATAAAATTAGAATAGCGCGTTACGCGGTATTTAATGTCGTTAATATTCTCGCTGGAAAGCTGGCGCAAATCATCTTTGATAAAGCCCATAACCTTTTCAGCTTTATGATGAGTATGATAAATCCGTTTTGTAAAAAGGGCTTCCTTGTCATGATCAATTTTTTGTTTAATGCTTCGCTCGTGTTCTTCCAAAAGCAAACTCTGAGCTTCGTCCCTTTCCTTTACAGTATAAGTTGAGATGTAATACATAGCCAGAAGCCCAAGTAGGAAAAGCGCACTATATATAATAGATGTTTCTTCATAGTTAGAAACTATTTCCCGCTGAATGAAGGAAACATCCGCGGTGTTTCTCATGTAAAGCGCGCCAATAAATTCGCCGTTGGGAACGAAAGGAACAAAAATATGATACGTCTGCTTGTTACTGAGAACATTTACAATTTGTTCTGTTGATTCCAGCTCCTTCCGAATATTCTTGTAAAGCTCAATAACATTTTTATGTCTTTGCGTGGTATCCTGTTGGTCTATTTTCCTTGTGAAGATAAACGAATAGAGTACTCGCCCGTCATCAATCGCATAAATTTTATCTCCGTCGGAAACAAGCAGACAAATTTCTTCGACATTTTGCTGAAGCATTTGCTGATTTAGTATGATATCAAAAAACTGAATTATGCGGCGGCGGTCAATATCATTTGCGCTGGTATTTAATCTCGTTGTTTCAAGCAATAATTCCAGAGTTGTAGAACTTAGATTGGCAAACTTTTCCGCCGAATGTTTTTGAAACCACTCTTGGGTATTCTCTACAAAATTTCTGAGTGATGCTTTATGAACAAACGACAGCACAAGCTGAAAAATTATCAAGCCAACAAACAGCACGGTTAGGTGCTTAAATTCGAAATGATACCGCTTGAGGCTTTCTAGAAAAACATTCTTTTGCGTCATAAATCACTTAATAAAAAATTCGCCGGAGTTAATTACTTTTTCC
>DAIEQT010000078.1 GCA_027347545.1 Ignavibacteria bacterium
ACACTTAGATGATTTAAGGAAACAGATTATTGAAGTGCAATATTATAAATTGGTATGCTAACTTTTTTAATATTCTTAGAAGCCGACAATTTGTTTAGCTCATTCATAGTTAATTTAAGTACACCTAGGGAACGCTGACTTAAGAGATCAATTTTAATCAAACCAAGTTCTTCTGTGGAATACATATCCGGTTGAGTTATAACTAAACCAAGTCCTTTGTTCTTAGCGTATTCCATAGCTACATAATTAGTAATTTTTTCTTTTGTGATAATAATACCGCTAGGATGAATGCTTAAATGCCTTGGGAATCCGGCGAGTTTAGAAGCAAGATTGATAATAGTTTTCCAAGGTTCATTTTGAAAATCCAATGATCTTGTTTCGGGAAATTTTTCAGTAATATTTGGGAGATTTTGAGCGGAAGTCCACGGAATAAATTTACTGAATTTGGAAATTTCAGAATCGGGTATGCCGAATGCCTTAGCAACTTCTCTAAAAGCAGAACGAGCGCGGAAAGTAACTGTTGTAGAGATCATACCGACTCTATCGTAACCATACTTTTCGAAGACATATTTTATAATTGAATCTCTTTCTTTCCAAGAGAAATCCAAATCAACATCGGGCGGAGAAAGACGACCGCGGTTGAGGAATCTTTCAAAGTAAAGATTATGTTTGATAGGATCTACTTCAGTAAAGCCAAGACAGAAAGAGACAAGACTATTAGCCGCAGAACCACGCCCGATATGGATTATTCCACGGCTCTTTGCTTCCCGGATAATATCCCAAACGATTAAGAAGTAATCGCTGAGACCAAGTTCTTCAATAACTTCCAACTCATATTGAAGGCGTTTAATAGCTTGATCAGTAATTATTTCATAACGTTTAGTAAGTCCTTGAAAAGAAATTTTCCATAGGAAAGAAAAAGCGTTATCGTTTTGCGGTAACAGAAACATTGGGAATTTATATTCGCCAATATTAAGATCAACATTACACTCTTGCGCAATCTTATCTGCATTCCAGAGAGCTTCCGGAAGAGCTTTCCATGTTTGAGCAAGTTGAGCCGGAGATTTAAGATAAAATTCCTCATCAATAATAGTGTTGGATTCTAAATTAGCCAGAGTTGAATTGAGCCGGACGGCAGTAACAACTTTGTGAAGCAGAAAATCTTCTTGAGTGAGAAAATAAGCAGGATGAGAAGCGACAATTTTAAGATGATTCGCTTTCGCAAAGTCATAAAGCGCGCGTGTATTATTTTTCTGTTTCTCAGTTACAATAAGTTCTATGAATAAATTTTGTCTAAGTGATAAATCAATCTGTATTTGTTTTAATAAACTAATCGAAGAAGTAAGAATGAAAAGGTTCTCCAAAGGTTCTTTGAAAAGGTTAATGAGAGAGAAACTGTCTTTCAATTTGCGGGTTGTAATGATTCTGCATAGATGAGAATAACCGTCATTATTTTTAGCAATAAAAACAGCGAATAAATCTTTGTCTTTGTAATCGTCAATAAGCGCACCGAGAATAGGTTTGATATTATTTTCTTTAGCGATTTTGAAGAACTGAATTAATCCATTCATAGCATTTGTATCTGTAAGCGCAACGTAAGTGCTGTTGGATTTTTTAGCAAAGTTCACCAGTTCATCAATCTTAATAGTTGATTGAAGCAATGAATAATTAGAATGTGCGTGAAGAGTAAACATATTAATTCTTCCCTTCTGCTCCGATATGAATTGCTTTATCGCCGAACTTATCTCTGATTTTAGTTACAGCATTAAGCATTCGTTTGCGGATAATATCTTCATCTTCAAATAAAACTTCTTGTTCGGAAGAATGGCTAAGGTTGCTAAGATGAATACCGATCAAGCGGACTCCTACTCTTCGGGAATAAGCATTGTGGAAAAGTTTAGCTGCTGTTTCAAAAATAATTTTATCATCATCGGTTGGCTCATGCAGAGTTTTTGCGCGTGTGATTGTAGAAAAATCCGAATAGCGTAATTTTATAGAAACAGTAGATGCCTGAAAGTTTTCATTGCGGAGAAGCTGGGCAACTTTTGCCGCAAGCTCGAAAAGATGATTTTCAATTTCAGTTTTGCCGACTATGTCTTGATTAAAAGTAGTTTCCTTAGAGATGCTTTTACGATCATGTTCAACGGAAAGAATATCGTTTCCAAAACCTTTAGCACGATTCCAAATATCAGTACCAAATTTGCCAAGAACAGCAGCAAGATAATCGGGAGAGGCGTTGGCAATATCTCCGATTGTTTTGAAACCTCTTGCCCGTAAAATTGGAAAAGTCTTTTTACCCACACCGGGGATTCTTTCAACTGCGAGAGGTGCAAGAAACTCTTTTTCCTTCCCGTGAGGGACAAAAGTAATTCCGCGCGGTTTCTTAAAGTCGGTTGCTATCTTGCTTACACCTTTATTAGAGCTTATACCAATAGAACAAGGAAGAGAAAATTTATGCTGAATTTCATCTTGTAATTTCTTAGCAAACTCTTCCGGCTTGCCATAAATTTTTTCACAACCGGTAAAATCGAAATAGAATTCATCAACAGAAGCTTGCTGAACGAGCTGGAATTTTTCTTCTAAAAGAAATTTCACCGCATTGGAATAGCGCACGTATTCTTTGTAATGACCATGAAGAAAGAGAGCTTTAGGACATAACCGGTAAGCATTTTTAACAGGCATTGCCGAATGAATACCATATTTCCGGGCTTCGTAAGAACAAGCCGCAACAACACCGCGACCATTGGGATCGCCGCCAACAATTACCGGCTTTCCTTCGAGGGAAGGGTCTAAAATCCTTTCGACCGAGACAAAAAATGCATCCATATCTAAATGAAAGATGGTTTTCATAGTAAAAGCTTTGTTTTCAGCAAGTTTTAGCTCTTGATATAGTTCTTAATAAATAATAATATAGTGAACAAATATTCACTATAAATATGAAAAAAGAAGAGAACATAAACAAGTCTGAAGTGTTGAACCTTGCCAATTATGTGTTGCCGGAAGGAAGAAAACTTAATAAAATCTTTGACGCGATTCCAAGAATCATCAAAGAGAGCGGGTTTGATATATTTAATTACGAAAGTGTATTTGCAGACGAAGCAACGCAAGAGTTGATACGCACCGGAAAAACTATCGGGTGCTTTTATATAGAAAGTCCGG
>DAIEQT010000267.1 GCA_027347545.1 Ignavibacteria bacterium
TTTGGCGTTAAACAGATGCCGCAAATATGCACGGCTAAAATTTTTGCAAGTGTAGCAGCCGCACTCTTGATCTAGCGGCGTCATATCATCTTTATAAGCCGCGTTGCGCATCGAAACAATTCCTTGCGAAGTAAACAAGTAGGCGTTTCGTGCGTTTCTTGTTGGCATCACACAATCAAACATATCAACACCGCGAGCAATTGCTTCCAAAATATTTTCCGGTCTGCCAACGCCCATTAAATATCTTGGTTTATGTTGAGGAATAAAATCTGTAGTGAAATCAACCAGCTCATACATTTCATCAGTCGGCTCGCCTACAGCCAATCCGCCAATCGAGTAACCATCAAAATCCAATTTCACTAAATCGTTCGCAGAGCTTTCCCGTAATTCCTTGTAAACACTTCCTTGAATTATTCCAAAAAGAAATTGCTCGTGTCCGTAAAGCGAAGAAGTTTGCTCAAAAGCTTCTTTGTTAAGAATTGCCCAGCGTGAAGTAAGGTCTTTAGATTTCTTGGCGTATTCAAACTCGCAAGGATATGGAGTGCATTCATCAAGCGGCATTAGAATATCCGAGCCGATGCTTCTCTGAATCTCAATTACTTTGCGCGGAGTGAAATAGTGGCTGGAGCCATCAAGATGAGACCGAAACTCAACACCATCTTTTTTAATCTTTCTAAGTTCCGACAAACTGTAAATCTGAAATCCGCCGCTATCAGTTAGAATCGGACGGTTCCAATTCATAAAGCAGTGCAAACCGCCGGCTTTCTCTAAAATTTCCGTTCCCGGTCTCAGGTAAAGATGATAAGTATTTGAAAGAACAATTTCCGCATTGACTTCACTTTCGAGAACGCGTTGAGTTATTGCCTTAACAGTTCCTTGAGTTCCGACGGGCATAAAAATAGGAGTTTGAACAGTTCCGTGCCCGGTTTTAAACTCGCCTACTCTTGCTTTCGAATTTTTATCAGTATGAATTACAGAAAATGGTAGCAATCTTTTTTATGAATTTTTCGGTGAGAAAGATAACCAAAAAAGTGTTCTATTACACTTTGCCAAGTCGCTCTCTTATTCGCCTTGCTCAAGTTTGCAAACCCAGCTTACAATTCCATCTTCTAAATTGTAAACCTTATCGAAGCCGTTTTTCATCATAAACCGGCAAGCAGAATTGCTGCGGCTGCCGCTTCTGCAATAAACGAAGTAAGATTTGCTCTTGTCGAGCTGCAAAATTTCATTAGGGAAAGTTACTTCGTAGATATCTATGAGGATTGAATTTGGAATTCTTGTGTTACAGTGTTCTTCTTCCGTGCGGACATCTAATATTACTGCGTCCGGCGTCTCGGTGATTTTCTTCTCAAAGGTTTTTGCGTCAAGATGGTTTACGTGAATTCTATTAAAGAATGATGCCAGCATTTGTTTCCTTCTTTGTTTCTTTAGTAACACCTATTCCGGGTTATTTTGTTCCGTAGTAAGCTTAACTAAATCAATTTTTGTTTTGTCCGAACGTAATATCATAATTGTAAAGTTATCAATCTTGAAAGATTCTCCCTTAACCGGAATTCTCCCAATTTTGTACATGATGAACCCGGCAATTGTCTCGTAATCTCCTTCCGGAATTTTCAAATCATGTTCTTCGTTGAGAATATCAATCTCAACTTTGCCGCTAAGCACGAAAGCATTTCCTTGAACTTTGCGGATCATTTTTTCTTCGGCTTCGTCATATTCATCTCTGATCTCACCAAAGAGTTCTTCGATTAAATCTTCCACAGTAATCAGTCCGGCAGTGCCGCCAAACTCATCAACAACTACAGCAACACTCATCTGCTTACTCAGAAACTCATTCAGCATTTCCAAACTTTTCTTTGTTTCCGGCACAAACAAAACGTCTCTCATAATTGATTTCCAATCTGCGGGCTGCTTAAAAATATCCTTTGTGAAAAGCCAGCCTTTAATGTTATCAAGATTTTCATCGTAAACTAGAATTTTAGAATAGCCGGATTGAATAAACGTATCAAGAACTTCTACCATTGTATAAGTTAAATCTACACCGATTACATCAGTTCGCGGAGTCATTGCTTCATAAACTCTCTGCTCGCGTATATCAATCACTTTACTAATAATATCCGATTGGGCTTCATCCATTTTTCCAGCTTCGGAGCTTTCTTCCAAGAGATCTTGCAAATCCTCTTTATTCACGATCTGGAGAATTTCTTCTTCTTCTTTAAGATTTGTTCTGCTCAAAACCGATGAGATTGTGGAAGTAAGTTTTGCAATTGGGAATATCACTATTGTGACTATCCTAATTGGTATCGAGGAGAAAAGCACCAAACTATCTGCTAGTTCTTTTCCAATGAATTTGGGGATTAACTCGCCAATTACTAGAAGCAGTAAAGTCGAAATAATCAAAATGGAAATCTCGGAAAGTCCAAACAGTTCGAAGAGGACAACCGAGCTAAGAGATGCAAACGTTATATTAATTATATCGTTGGAGATAAGAATGGTTGAAAAGAATATGTTTGGATTGTCAACAAAGTATTTGGCGTTCTGTGCCATAAAATATTTTTTGCGTGCACGAAGTTCAATTTTAATCTTGTTGGAAACGATGAAGGCAATCTCTGAAGAAGAGAAGAATGCGCTGAGCAAGAGAAGTACGAGTAAAAATAAAAGTTCGTTGAGCATATTATCTATTGTATATGAAAGTTATCACGGCTGCGATGTACAAAAAAGCGTTCACAATCATTTGCGAATCGGTAATCATAGCTTCAACAACATTTTCGCCTTTATCTTTTTTGAAAACAATATACATGTAACGGAAGATGCCGAAGATTACAAAAATTGTAGTCGAAACAAAATACTCCGATCCGAACATGAGAACCGTTCTTTCGGAAACTGTGTAAAGCGCGTAACTGATTATTACTCCGCCGCCGGTAATGGATGAAATCTGATCAATAAAACTAAGGCTGTAATCTTTGAGAACATTTCTCTGCTCAACCGCGTTTTCACTTGTAGCAATTTCAACTCTTCGTTTCATTGCCGCGAGGAAGAGTGAAAGAAATAAAGTAGTAAGAATTAACCAGCTTGAAATGCTCACCGAAATGATTACCGCGCCACCGATAACACGCAACATAAAACCAAGCGCAATACAGAAAATATCAACAATAACAACCTGCTTTAGGTAGTTAGTGTATAGGATGTTTAGAAGAATATAAGACCATACTATTGCAACGAACGAAGAATTCATTAAAAACGAAAGCGCCCCAGCAAAAATGAAAAGTATTGCCGCTGCTAACTTTGCTTCAGTTGCAGAAATTATTCCGCTTGCAACCGGACGGTTTTTCTTTAATGGATGAATTGCATCTTTCTTGGCATCGTAAATATCATTAACCACATAAATTGCACTTGCCGCAATAGAGAAAAGAATAAAGCCGGAAAGCACTTCGAGAAATTCGCCTTTGTTGAATAACTGTTTGGCAAAAACAAGCGGCACAAATACAAACACATTCTTTGCCCAGCTTGTAACACGCAGCAACTTGCCATATGTAATAATTTCAGAAAACAACAGTTTCCTCGTAGGTTCCAACATGCTGTTTTAACTTTCCAACCATTTCGCCCAGCGTAACATAGTTCTGAGCCGCCTTAACAAGAACCGGCATTAAATTATTTCCATCCTTTGCAGCATCACCAAGTTCACGCAAGCAATTTTCAGCTTCAATTTCGCTTCTATTATTTCTTAATTCAGCTAAACGCTTTTTCTGACTCTCTTCTACTTCCGGTGAGTTTTGCAAAATTGGAATATCAACTTTCTCATTCTCTTCCACAAACTCATTCACACCAACAATAAACTTTTCTTTTCTCTCTAATTCCTTTTGGTAGCGGTACGCAGAATCAGCAATTTCTTTTTGGAAGTACCCGGCTTCAATTGCATTAATAACTCCGCCGAGCGAATCTATCTCATCAAATATTTTATTCGCTTGCTCTTCCATCTTGTTTGTCAGAGATTCAACAAAATAACTTCCGCCTAACGGATCAACAGTATTCACAACGCCGGTTTCATACGCAAGAAGCTGCTGGGTTCTCAAAGCGATCTTAACTGCTTTTTCGCTTGGTAGCGCAAGAGTTTCATCCATTGAATTTGTGTGAAGTGATTGCGTTCCGCCCATTACTGCTGCCATTGCTTGGAATGCTGTTCTCACAATATTGTTTTCCGGCTGCTGAGCTGTAAGCGTGCATCCGGCAGTCTGAGTATGAAAGCGAAGCCACCAAGAACGTGGATTTTTAGCACCATACTTTTCCTTCATTCGCTTGGCGTAAATTCTTCTTGCCGCTCTAAACTTTGCAATATCTTCAAAGAAATCTAAATGAGAATTGAAGAAAAATGAAAGACGTGGTGCGAACAAATCAATATCCATTCCACGCTCGAGACAAGCTTCTATGTACGCAAAACCATCGGCAAGCGTGTAAGCTAATTCTTGCACAGATGTCGAGCCGGCTTCTCTTATGTGGTAACCACTAATAGAAACCGGATTCCATTGCGGAACTTCATTTGCGCAATACTCAATCATATCTGTAATAATTCTCATCGAAGGGCGCGGGGGAAAAATATATTCTTTCTGTGCTATGTATTCCTTTAGAATGTCGTTTTGCAAAGTACCGCGAAGTTTGCCGAAAGGAACATTTTGCTTTTGTGCTATCGCGAGATAGAAAGCGAAAATCATTGCTGCCGGAGAATTAATCGTCATGGAAGTAGAAACTTTATCAAGAGGAATTCCGCCAAAAAGAATTTCCATATCCTTCAACGAAGAAATCGCAACGCCGCAAATACCGACTTCCCCTTCGCTCATCGGGGCATCCGCATCCCAGCCCATCAATGTGGGCAGATCGAAAGCAACCGATAACCCGGTTTGTCCATGTTCCAGCAAATATTTGAAACGCTGGTTTGTATCTTCCGGCGAACCAAAGCCCGCAAACTGGCGCATCGTCCAAACTTTGCCGCGGTAACCGTTAGTATGTATTCCGCGGGTGAATGGATATTCGCCCGGAAAATTTAGATCACGTAAGTAATCAAGTTGTTCAATATCATCCGGAGAATAAATTGGATTAATATTTTCGCCGGAAACGGTTGTAAACTTCATCCCGGTTTCAGAAGATTTATCTAATTTATTTTGGAAAGAATCTTTTGCCCTCTTGTAATCTTCAGAGAACATAGCTCCTCGCTTTCAAAGGTTTTTTGTTTTGGATAAAATTAGGAAATGGATTAAGTCCGTCCAAATCTTTTGTCGAACTCTTCGAGCGGAATTTTGATAACAATTGGTCTTCCATGAGGGCAAACATAAGGCATAGAAGTCGCAAAAAGCTTATCAACAAGAATTCTCATCTCGTTTTCAGTAAGCCGGTCGCCAGCTTTAATAGCAGCCTTGCAAGAAAATGATTTAGCCAGATTATCCCTCACCTCCAACTGCTTGAATTGCTCATTCTTTCTAAACTCGTTAAGAATTTCAAGAAGTGTTTCAACTTCATGTTCAATTTTTATGTCTGAAGGAATTCCGACTATCAAGATTGTGTTCTTGACTTGAAACTTAATTTCAAACCCAAGATTTGAAAGATACGTTTCAAGCTCTTTCATTAATTGATAATCTGCCGGATCAAGTTTTACCGTTTGCGGAAACAACAAGTGCTGCGAAAACGGAATGTTCGCCTCAAATGATTGCATTGCTTGCTCATACAGAATTCGCTCGTGAGCTACGTGAGAATCAATAATCATCAATCCGCTTTTAATTTGCGAGAGGATATATTTGTTATGAAGCAAAACAATGAATGGAGTTTCCAAATCGGAAGTTGGTGATTCATGATATACTTCTGTCGTCTGTTTCTCTTCAAACGGAGTTGAAACGATTTCTTGGGACGATGAAGAACGAACTTCTTTGTTCAGATTTCCAAAGAGTAAATCAATTTCCTCTTCCCCCATAATTGGAGAAGTTCTTCCCCGTTGAAAGGGGCGGTCTGAAAAATCTTCACGCTCACTTCTTTGCGGAGCTTGGAATCTTAACGCTTCTCTTTCATCAGGCATATTTTGGAATGAAACATTCGGTACTAAATCATAACTACCGATAGTTTTTTTGATTACGGCATTTACAAAAGAATAAATCTCCTTCTCTTCGTCAAACTTTACTTCCAGCTTTGATGGATGAACGTTAACATCAACACGCTTAGGATCAATCTGCAAGAAGAGAACAAAGAAAGGGTAATCACCTTTATCTAAAATATTTTCGAAAGCTGAAAACACCGCGTGGCTGACAATTTTACTTTGGACAAAGCGATTGTTCAAAAAGAAATACTGCTCACCTTTGCTCTTTCTTAAATAAGCCGGCTTTGTTACAAATCCGGTAATGCTGATGTAATCCGTCGGTTCGTTTACAAACAAAACCGCATCTAGAATATTATCTGCAAAAACAGATTTCATTCTGTCATTTAAATTGCCAGTTGGAAAGTCGAATATCAAATCGTCGTCGTTATAAAATTTAAAAGAAACTTCCGGATGGCTTAAAGAAATTTTTCTAAATGTCTCAATTATATGCTTCAACTCGGTTGTATTACTCTTGAGAAAGTTTCTTCTTGCCGGAGTGTTGTAAAACAAATTCTTAATTGAAATAGAAGTCCCTTGCGGGAACGAATCTTTCTCTTTTGTAATTGATGAATCTTCTCCAATCCTAATAAGGGTTCCAAGGTCTTGGTCTTTCTGATGCGTTCTTAACTCAAAAATTGAAACCGAGGCAATTGACGCAAGAGCTTCGCCGCGGAAGCCGAAAGTTTGAATAGCTTCCAAATCTTCTATCGAAGAAATTTTGCTCGTTGCGTGGCGCTGAATTGACAACAGTGCGTCATCCTCATTCATCCCCTCACCATTATCCACAACTTGGATTAAGTTTTTCCCGGCATTCCTAATTACAACACTAACCTCTGTAGCGCCGGCATCAATGGAGGTTTCCACCAATTCTTTAACTACAGATTCGGGGCGGTTAACAACTTCGCCCGCGGCAATCTTATTAGCCAAATTTTCCGGCAATATTTTAATTTTTTGAGACAATCAACACTCTTTCAATTTTTCTTTTCTAATATACGTATGAATCGTGAATTCGGCGAAGTCTTCAACGGAAAGCTCACTCCAATCCTCTTTCTCATATTTTGGGAAATAAGCATCTCCTACAACTTCAAATTTCATTTCAGAGATGATCAGCTTGTCCGCAAAATCAAACACAGATGAGTAAACTTGAGCACCGCCAATTATAAAACACTTTGTGTAATTCTGAGATTCGCAAAACTTGAACGCGTCTTTGAGCGAAGTGAAAACGTGAAAATCGTTTCCCGCTTCTTTTTGCGCTAAGCTTTTGGATAAAACAATGTTTATACGGTTTTTAAGCGGGGAACCGATTGCTTCCCAAGTTTTTCTTCCCATCACAATGGGGAATCCGCATGTAGCATTTTTGAAATGTTGAAGCTCTGCTTTACAACTCCAGGGAATTTTCCCTTCGTTTCCAATTACTCCATTCTTAGCAACAGCCGCTATTATTATCTTTTCCAAACTTATATTAAGCAAAATTTCTTATAGAATGTTTTACTTCCACGGCGCAACCAAACCAAGGCGGGAAAGTTTTTCTTCGAACTCTATCCTTTCACGGTTACCGGAAAGTTTGCCATCAACTTTTCTTAGCCAGCCAAATTTTTCGGCAGCGGCGAATGTTCCTTCTTGTTTACCGGAAAGCATTGTTTTCATTACCTCAACTTCCATGGAAGTCAATTCCATAGAGTTCATCCTGTAATCTTTAAACGCTTCCCAGGCAACCGGGCACCAGCGCGATACAATTTCACTTCCTATTGTTGTTGCGTAAGAACGGATTTCAAACTGTGCGTGTGAATCCATTCTTAATGCGAGAAAGTTTAGGAGATTGTGTAAATCAATTTTCCAGTAAGCTTCTGTATAAGTGGAAAGAGGTAAATCTTTGCGGGCTTGTTCGCGGGCTACGCCAAGATTTAACCGTTCTTGATAAATCTCGCGAGCAAAATTTTGAAATTCTTGTTCACGCTCAGTTAGTTTGCCGCCAATCTCAACCGGGAAAAATCCTTCGCTTCCTTGCTTGTTATCTTTGGATTGCATTCTCCATTCACCATCACTTGTCTTCTGCGAAGAATCAATCGCAAGTGAATAGCGGGTGGAATATTCATTCACATTAGCTGTACGGTGACGAATCCATTGCCGCCAGGCATCCATCGGAACGCGAACGTGCAATTTAATTTCGCACATTTCAAATGGAGTTGTGTGGCGGTTTCTAAGCAAGTAACGAATCAATCCTCTGTCTTCAGTTACTTTCTTTGTTCCCTTACCGTAAGAAACACGTGCTGCTTGAACAATTGATTCATCGGTTCCCATATAATCCACAACACGCACAAAGCCGTCATCAAGAACCGGGAATTTTTTACCGAGGATTTCATCAAGTGCTGCTACTTTTATTTGTTCCAACTTTTCTTCGTTTTCCATATTACCTTAGATAATAAATTATTTTTCAGAATTCTTTGCTGCGTAGAGCTTAATTATATCTTTGCCTATCTTCTTGCAAGCCATCTCAATGCCTTTATCAATTTTCTCTATTGATTCTTCTTCGGAATTAAAATACTCAGCAACTTCTAACACATGCAGGTTTTCAACATCCGGCAAATCGCCTTCAGTTTGTCCGCAAACTAAGTAGATCGGAATTTCCTTCTCAGCAAATTCGTTTACAACAAGCATCGCGCCTTTATTCATTAGGGATTTTGAATCGAGCTGACCTTCACCGGTTATTACAATATCATAATTAGTGTTACTTGTAGTGTGGATTTTTAATTCGTCAACAATAAAATCCGGAGCGTATTTTACTTCCACATCAAAGAACAATTCGAATGCTGCTGTAAGTCCGCCACCGGAGCCGTTGAGCAAATCAATTTTCTTTTCACTGATTCCAAGAACAGAAAGTACATCTTGAAAGCCTTTGTCCATTTCTTCAGCTTCTTCTTCGCTAGCACCTTTTTGCAACGAGAAAACAAGACTAGCGCCTTGATCGCCAATGAGAGGATTATCAACATCAACAATCAATTCTATTTTGAACGGAACTTCAATCTTCTCTCCTTCAAATCCTTTTATTCTGCTAAGATTAACCGGAAGCGGATCAATTTCGTTATCATCTTCATCAAGGAATTTCCAGCCGACTGTTTGCAACATTCCCAGTCCTAAATCATTGATTGCTGTTCCGCCAACACCAATAACAA
>DAIEQT010000182.1 GCA_027347545.1 Ignavibacteria bacterium
TGAAGCGATTTAATGTCCCGCAAAATCTCTTCTACGTTAATGTTGCTCCCTTTATAATTCTTTCTGATTCTTCCCTCTTCATCCATTAGCTGAATTCTATCCGTATGAGTATAATAATAAATCTTTCTGCCGTCTTTGAACACGGTTGAATCACTTACAACAGCAAGAATTCCAATCCGGTTCATTAAGGAATCTACAATTGGTTTATCGCCGGTAAGAAACGTCCAATTGCTTAAATCAAGATTGCGAACCTCGGCAAACTTGCGGAGTGTTTCTGGTTTATCCTGCGTTGGATCGAAGCTGATTGAAACGAACTTCACATTTTGAATTTTCGCCTCATTCACTTTTTCTTGAATCATGCGCATATTGTTAGTGGTGAGGGGGCAAATGTCCGGGCAATTCGTAAAAATGTAGCTGATTACCGTTAGCTTTCCTTTCGTAATTGCTGGAAAGTTTCGCGGCGCATTTGTTTGGTCAATAAGAAAAAAGTTGTCTTTGCTTAAATCATCAATTACTTCGAACTTTTCTGTGCATGAATAGACGGCTAGCACGATTAATCCAAGTGCAAAAATCTTTTTCATATTTAATTTGCTAATTTTGGCAGGCATAAAATTGATTTCTTTAATTACTCAAATTTACTAATAGTTTTTCTTTTATGGATATTAGATGAAAAAAGTATGTCAACTGATTCTGTTTATACTCCTTTCTTGTTCACTTTTTGCGCAAGAGCAAGTCCGCGTTATGAGTTATAACTTGCTAAATTACCCGAATACAAGGGACCAACATTTCAAAAAAATAATTAGCACTATTAATCCGGACGCACTTGTTGTGGTAGAGATGATTCAGCAAGTCGGTGTAAATCAGTTTCTTACTAACGTACTCGGCACAGATTACGCAGCGGCAACAGTTGCAATCAAAGGAACAAACAGCGCCGGAAATGATGGTAACGACTGTGCGTTTTACTATAAACCATCAAAATTAACCTTGATTGAAACCAAAGCAATATCGGCAAGAACCCGCGTGATAAGCACGTTTAAGCTTGTGCCTATTAATTCTCCTAAAGATACAATCGTAATAATGGGCGTTCACTTAAAAGCCAACAATTACACTTCCGACAATGTAGTAAATCAGCAAAAGAGAACCGATGCGGTAATCTCGCTTAGAAATGAAACGATTAATTATAAAGCCAAAGCAAATTTTCTTGTGTGTGGTGATTTTAACATTTTCTCATCTAATGAAGCTGCTTTTCAAAAGTTGATTGATAAATCCACTTCCGGTTATGTAATTGATATGATGAACGTTACCGGAAATTGGAGTGATGACCCCGCGTTTAATTCTGTGTGCACGCATTCTTCAACAGATTTAGATACCCGGCTGGACATGATTTTAATTTCGCAAGGGCTGCAAGACAAGGGTGGCGTTGATTACATTGATAATTCTTTCAAAATATTTGGTAACGATGGAAAGCATTACAACAAGGCTGTTTCTGATACTAGCAAGGGGCTTTTTAATAATTGGTTTCCAAATGATTATGCGATGGGAATTTCATTAGTAACGGCATCTGATCATTTACCAATTTATGCTGATTTTGCTGTTGGCGTTCCAACCGGAATTAAAGATAAAAAAACATTGCCGGAAAATTTTGAATTGTCGCAGAACTATCCAAACCCGTTTAATCCGGAAACGATTATCAGCTATAAGCTACAGGCGGCAGGCAATGTAAGCTTAAAAATAATTGACCTACTAGGTAGAGTTGTGGCAACTTCAGTAAATAAATTCCAGAACGCGGGAGAATATAATGTTCAACTTTCTACTAACGACTATCAACTTTCATCCGGAATATATTTTTATCAGCTAAAAGTTGGTAACTTTGTGCAGACAAAGAAAATGGTGGTATTAAAGTAGGATGAGCATATTTCTGCCCGGACAAAAACGGCAATACAATTTTTTACTTAAGAATTACTCCGAAAAGCCACAGTCAATCTTAGTAATTGGCTCCGCGAGTGAGCAGCTTGCAATTTTGCTTTCGGAAAAATTTAATGCGCCTGTTGATTTGATTGTGGAAGATTATGAATCCTTAATGAATTCCAAGCTTGTCCTAGGTGGAGAAGATTCTATAACCGTACGAATGATGAATTTTGACGCGACTGATTTTCCTAACGGGCAATTTGATTTAGTGTATGCCCAAGCATCTGTTTCTCTAACTAACCGAAATAAAATTGTTAAAGAGATTAAAAGAATATTAAAACCAGGCGGGTATTTTTCAGTTGGCGAAACCGTAACTCTTAGAAAAGATTACCCGGCATTTATTAGAGACTTGTTCGATGGCTCGAACCTACTTCCTTTATTTTGTGAAGACACCGAAAAGTATTATACAGAGAGAAAATTTAAAGTGATTGCCAAGGCTGATCTTACCGACACGCTTGGGACATTTTATATGGAGAGCTCTAAGCATTTAAGAGAGGCGGAAAGGGGTTTGAGCGATAAAGAAAAAAGCTACTACAAGAAATTAGTCAATAGAATTGGGCACGAATCGAATGCATACTTAAAACTCGGCGGAGATAAATTCATCGGTTTTGAAACACTTTTGTTAATGAAGGAATCTGATTGAAAAAGGGAGATGTTTTAGATTTAGAAATATCCGGCTACGCATTTGAAGGGAAGGGAATAGCAAAAATTGTAAAGGACGTTCACTCCGCCGAAGAAGAACCTAAAAAGTTTGTTGTGTTTGTTGAAGGCGCTTATCCGGGCGATGTTCTATCGGCTCAAGTTGGTAAAATCAGAAAGTCTTACGCCGAAGCAAGAATTAAAAATTTACATGTTGCTTCACCGTTAAGAACCGAGTCCGCTTGCAAACATTTTGGAACTTGCGGTGGTTGCAAGGCGCAAAATCTTTCCTATGAACATCAAGCAAAATTCAAAGAAGAACAAGTAAAAGATATTTTTGAGCGTTTGGGAGGATTAAAAGATTTTGAAATGCTTCCAATTGTTAGCGCAGACAAAATTTATTTCTATAGAAATAAACTTGAATATTCTTTTGCCAATAAACGCTGGCTCTCCGAAAGCGAAATCGGTTCTATGCAAGAAATTCCAGATAGAAATTTCGCGCTTGGCTTCCATATTCCCGGAATGTATGATAAGGTTTTAAACATCGAAGAATGCCATTTACAATCCGGGACAAGCAACCAAATCTTAAATCTCACAAGAAAGTTTTTCAAAGAAAGAAACATCTCTATTTACTCTACAAAAACTCACGAAGGCTTTCTCAGAAATCTTGTGATTAAGCAAGCTTCCAACACCAGCGATCTTATGGTTAACTTGGTTGTTTCGGAAGAAAGCGATGAACTACTTGGCGAATACAAAGAAACATTACTGCGGGAAGTTCCGGCTGTTACCACTATCATTTTTAACATCAGCAAAAAGAAGGCGAGCATTGCTGTTGGCGATTACGAAATTGTTGCGCACGGCAGCGGATTTATCATAGACAAAATTGGAAAGAGCAAATACAGAATCAGCGCGAATTCTTTTTTTCAAACGAACACATCGCAAGCAGAAAAGCTTTACAATGTTGGGTTAGACTTCGCGGGGTTTTCCGGAGATGAGATTGTTTACGATCTTTATTCAGGTGCCGGTACAATCCCAATTTTTATATCAGAAAAAGTAAAACAGATTTATGGCTTCGAAAGTGTTGAGCCGGCAATAAACGATGCTCTTGTTAACTGCGAGTTAAATTCTGTTTCCAATTTTGAACCGATATTAGCTGATCTCAATAAATCATTTTTGCCGATTGTTGAGCAAAAAAATCTTTCTTCACCAAACGTTATTATAACCGATCCGCCGCGTAGCGGAATGCACACAAAGACAGTTCAAGATATTCTTACGCTAAATCCAGCTAAAATAGTATACATTAGCTGTAACCCAGCAACGCAAGCTCGCGACGTAAAGTTGCTCTGCGACGGCGGCTACCAGCTTATCAAAATCCAACCGGTTGATATGTTTCCACACACTTACCATGTGGAGAATGTTGCTTTACTTGTGAAGAACGGCTTCAAATAGAACATTTCTTTATTGGTTCTCACAGCATTAGATGATTGCCTCATTTTAATATTCAAACTCAAATTGAAACACGGGTTTTTTCATTTTATACACTTTTCCGCATAAAAATGGGTCTTTCTGCCTGGCATCCCGATTGAATATATAGATACAAATAAGTAACAAAATGAAAGCAAACACCCTCTAAAGCTTTCTTAATGGCGGCGGTAATTGAAACAGACGGTACTTCGGCTGGGCCTTCTGCAGAGATTTCCGCCTTCTCTTTTTTAAACCAACTTTTCAGATGAAGGACTTAATAGACAGATTTTAATGGGGTTATGTTGGTAATTTGTCATAATTTACTTAATTTTGCCCACTTTCAAATAACAAGGTAGGTCATGAAACGTACTTTTCAACCGAGCAACACAAAGAGAAAAAATAAACATGGTTTCCGCGAGAGAATGTCCACAAAGAACGGACAAAAAGTTCTTGCGAGAAGAAGAGCAAAAGGCAGAAAAAGACTAACAGTAAGCGACGAAAAGTAGTTGAAACAATTTGGTCTTTCTAACCAAGAAAGAATCAAAAGCAAGAAAGATTTCGATTCAGTTTATTCTTCCGGAGAAATTCTATTCTCTTCAAACCAAAAACTAAAAGCTGTTTTTCTAATTGAACGAGAAACAGAGCAAGCCGTTCTTAAAGCGGCTTTTGTTGTTTCAAGAAAGGCTGGCATTGCGGTTTGGCGAAATAGAGTTAAGCGCTTATTTAGAGAATCGTTCCGGTTGAATAAAGCGATTCTAACAACTGACGTTGAGGAGAAAAGAATTCGTTTGAAAATTGTGTTCTCTCCCAATTCAATCAACGAAAGAAGAAACAAAAGGATTTCCTTAAAACAAATTATGCCAGATGTTGTTGATTTGATGAACAAAATTAAAGTTAAGTTGTAGAATGAAAGTTGTCTTTATTAAGTTGGTTCGGCTTTACCAAAAACATATTTCGCCATTGTCTCCGCCTTCATGCCGGTTTTATCCAACTTGTTCTGAGTATGCTGCTCAATCGTTGGAAAAATATGGTGTTATTATAGGCGGCGCTAAAGCAGTTTGGCGAATTTTAAGATGCAATCCGTTTAATAAAGGCGGATTTGACCCTGTAGAATAAGAAAAAGGAATTTGAATGGACCGTAATAGTACTTTCGCATTTTTACTTATTGGTGTAATCCTGGTTGTATGGCTTTATTGGAACTCACCGCCACCAGAACCACAAAAACCAAAATCTACAACAACGCTTGAACAAAAAGATACAACCAAAACAGTTGCGCCGGTTGCCGCCGAGGAAAAGAAACAAGAAGATGTTTCACCATTCGGGGTTTCTACTCAAGCCGAAAAAATTATTACAATTGAAACAGAACTATCCCGCGTTGAGCTTACTAATAAGGGTGGAAAAATCCACCGCGTATTTTTGAAGAAATTTAACACCTGGTATTATAGCAAGTCAAAAGACACAACATTCTACAAAAAATATGTTCAGCTTGTTAACACCAGCAAAAACGGCGGCGATTTTAATATCATCTTCGTAACTAAAGATGGAAAGCTGGTAAACACTTCTTCGTTAGATTTTAATGCTAACAAGAACAACAGTTATTACAAATTAAGCGGAAAAGATTCTCTATCAATAGAGTACGTATTTAGCGGTGAGAATGGGAAAATAATTAAGAAGAACTTTATGTTCTTTGGCGATAAATATGATTCTAAAGTTGATATAGTTCTCGAAAACATGGAAGACGTTATCAGCAGCTTCCGTTACGACGTTGTTTGGCAAAACGGTCTAAACTTTGTTGAAGAAAATTCTGTTGACGAAGCAAACTACTCGCACGCAAACATTTATGCCGGCGAAGAGAATGTTGTGGTTGACGCCACAAGTGCTGGCGAAAAAGTTACCAAAGATATTAACGGCAAGGTTGATTGGGTTGGTGTCCGCAACAAATATTTTGCAGCGTTTATTTCCCCAAACAACCCTTCCAGCGATGGCGGAGCTTACGTTGAGGGAAATCATTACAATAATAAATATGGAACGCGGGAAGTTTATAGTGCGAGCATTAAAGTCCCGTTCCAAAATCAGAAATATCAAAAAGATTCTTTTACTCTTTACGTTGGACCAATTGACTATTACTTATTAAAAACTTACAACAACAATTACGAAAGCATTTTCGAGTTTGGAAATTTTCTTGGGCTAAAATTCATCATCCGCCCGATTTCCGAATATATAATGCTTCCGCTGCTTCGTTTCTTGGATAGCTTCATTCCAAACTACGGACTTGTAATTATTCTTTTCACAATAATTATTAAGCTTGCGCTTTCTCCGCTTACCAAAACCAGCTTAAAATCTATGGCTAAGATGCAGCAGCTTCAGCCAATGATTGCCGAGCTAAAAGAAAAGTACAAGGACAATCAGCAAAAGCAACAACAAGAAACAATGAAGCTTTATCAAACCTATGGAATAAATCCGATGGGCGGGTGTTTGCCAATGCTTTTGCAGATGCCAATTCTTGTTGCGTTGTGGAGCTTGTTTAATGTTGCAATTGATATACGCCAGCAGCCATTTGTGTGGTGGATTGATAATCTTTCTTCACCGGATATTCTTGTAAGACTTCCATTTAAACTTCCGCTTTTCAATTTGGATATTGTTAGCGGTCTCGCTCTGTTAATGGGCATTACAATGTTCATCCAACAAAAGATGAGCGTTAAAGACCCAACCCAAAAAGCGATGATTTACATTATGCCGGTTATGTTTACAATTATGTTTATGAGCATGCCTTCCGGACTCAACCTATACTACTTTGTCTTTAACTTACTTGGAATTATCCAACAGTATTATGTAACACATAAGCATAATTTGGAACCACTTGTTCCGGTTGCTAATCCAAATAAGAAAAAAGGTTTTATGGCACGCATGATGGATGCTGCCGAAAAACAAGCTCACATTCAGAAACAAGCAAAGAAGAAATAAATATATTTAGTCCCGCCGCTATAAGTGGCGGGACGGTTATTCCAAAACATTTGGAAACTATTTATCGCTTTATGACCGCCAAAACCAAAATATTTTTTTTACTCATCTTAATATTTTCACTTTCTAAAGCTCAAAGTCGAACAATTATAAAACTTGATCTCGTACAAAAACAGCTTCCGTTCGGTTTAGTCGAACTAGTTTCCACATCTACGCCTAAAGTTGGAATTGCGTTAAGCGGCGGCGGCGCCCGTTCTATTTCTCAAATCGGTGTACTTAAGGCATTGGAAGAAAAAAATATTCCAATTGAATATGTTGTTGGTACAAGTATGGGAAGTATAATCGGCGGTCTTTATAGCTCAGGTTATAATATACACGAGCTTGATTCGCTGATGCGCAATACAAGCTGGGATGACTTTTTTTCCCCTCAACAATCCAACAGAAACGATTTATTTATTGATCAAAAAATTACTGAGGACCGAGCCATACTTTCGTTTCGTTTGGAAGGATTAAAACCAATTATTCCAACTTCCCTTTCTTCCGGTCAGCGCGCGGCAAATTTTCTTAATCTAATGGCAATTAACGCGCCGTTAATAAGCGATTCAACTTACGATATGATGCGCTTTAAATTCCGCGCTATTAGTTCAGATTTAGTTTCCGGCAAAGAAGTTATTATTGATAAAGGACCGCTCGGCGCTGCATTGCGGGCAAGCTCTAGTGTTACACTTTTATTGCCGCCCGTGAAAAAAGACTCTATGATGCTTGTTGATGGTGGCTTGGTCGCCAATGTTCCGGCTAAGGAAGTTCGCAAACTTGGCGCCGATATTGTTGTTGCGGTTAATGCCTCCAGCCCGCTGATGGATGCAATCGAGTTAGATGTTCCGTGGCGAATCGCCGATCAACTCGTAAGCATTCCAATGAGAATACTTAACGATCAACAACTTGCAGAAGCAGATTTTATAATTGAACCTCAATTAAAAGGAAAAAAAAATTCCGACTTTAACGAGTTGGATACCATTGTAAAGATTGGATACCAATCTGTTGCAGAAAATGCGGATAATATTTTGAAGCGCTATAAAGAAATTTACTTGAGAAATCTTGGTAGCGAGGAAAAAGTTTTCAATAATCTTACGTTAAGCGAACTACCGACAGAAGAAGAAAAGAAAGTCTATTCTTTAATTTCTAATACTGATTCCGTTTCAGATAAAGAGCTGCAGTTTGCTCTTCATAGACTTTTTAGTGAAGGGTGGTGGAAAAACGCTTCTGTAGAAATTGAAGAGCGCGGAAATAAATCTGTATTGCATCTTCACATGGAAGAAAATTCAAAAATAAAACAGATTGTGCTGGATGGTTCTTTGGTTATTGGCGTGGATTCGGTAATGAATGTATTGAAAAATTTAATTGATAAACCATTCAGTCCCATCAAGGCTTTTAACGGCGCTTTAAATGTTCTTCGCTTATACAAACGCAACGGATATTCCTTTGCCAGAATTGAAAAAGTTAGCTTTGATTCCACAGCAAACTCGCTAAGCATTAAAATAAACGAAGGCGTAATTACTAAAATTACGGTTGCCGGAAATTATAAGACTAAAGAACAAATCATTACTCGCGAATTCCCACTCAAGGTTGGTGACTATTTTAAATACGATATCGCAGAAAAAGGGTTAACAAATTTACGCAGCACCAACTTATTCGATCAGATTGAACTATCGGTAGAAGGGGAGAACGGGCAAAACGAATTAAAGATTTCTCTGCTGGAGAAGGTCTCGGCGGTTATCAGGCTAGGAATGAGATTGGACAACGAATATCAGGCTCAATTCTTTTTAGATGCCAGAGATGAAAACTTTAACGGAACCGGTACAGAACTTGG
>DAIEQT010000200.1 GCA_027347545.1 Ignavibacteria bacterium
AGCACGAATTTCATCAGCGTTCAAATCGCAAACGTAAGCTTTCCCCTTTTTGATTAGCTCTACGGCCCATTTATACATTTGTTCAAAATAATCGGAAGCGTATAGAATTCTATCTTCAAAATCAGTACCAAGCCATTTTACATCTTCTACGATCGAATCAACATATTCTTGTTCTTCCTTTTCCGGATTTGTGTCATCAAAACGGAGATTGAATTTGCCCTTATAATCTCTTGCGATTCCGTAATTCAAACAGATTGACTTTGCGTGTCCGATGTGAAGATAGCCGTTCGGTTCCGGCGGGAAACGCGTATGAACTTGTTTACCGAATTTTTCGGTTTTTATATCTTCATCAATGATTTCGTATATAAAATTCTTTGGTTTGTGTTCAACCGGATTTTCGTTTGCGTTTTTAATCTCTTCCATAAGTCCCAGATTTTTGTAATAACTACAGCAAAAATAAGAAATCGCCGGTTAAATAGTCTGTCCCTCAAAACCGATATAGCAATGAGCTTAGATGTTTTCTGTACCGTCCCTAAAGGGACTTTCCTTTATTTTGTATTCTTTACCTATAGATATTTTGTCCCTAACGGGATTTTTAGCTCCGTTAGGAGCGACATATTTATAGAATAATGAACACATAATATTTGTTAAGTCCCTTTAGGAGGCTGTCGCATAATTAATGAATCAATAATTTATCAGTGTAAATCCGTTAAATCTGCGTCATCCGCGGGCTATTTATTAAAAAATATTAATTATGCGACGGCCACCTTTAGGGGCGTGATAAAACAATTCACCTATTGGTTGAATTCTATTGCACATTAAGTCCATTATCATGTTAATATTTATCTATCCTACTATTTTCTATCTCGGTTTTGAGATAATTAGTCTGTAGCCAAAGCCTTAGCCAATTTTCTATCTGTTTTTATTATTTTTGAAGTGTACTAAAAACAATCTAAAACTTTCTTCGTGGGATTTCGATGAAACTAATCATTAAACTAATCATAGTCGTTTCAATTATGATAACAACAAACTCATTCACCCAAACTATTTCTTCTCCTAACAACAATCTAAAACTTCAGTTTCGGATTTTGGCGGATGGAACTCCGGCGTATGAATTGAGCTACAAAAATTCCAACGTTATAAAGGCCAGCCGTTTAGGTTTATTATTAAAAGATGCGCAAGCCTTGCAAAACGGTTTCGTGGTTTCGAAAGTTGATTCATCTACTGTAAACGAAACCTGGGACCCGGTTTGGGGCGAAGTAAATAAGATTAGAGATAATCACAATGAGTTAAAAATTACGTTAACGCAGAAAGAGACCGATAGGCAGATAGTTTTAACCTTCCGCTTATTCGATGAAGGGCTTGGATTTCGCTACGAATTCCCTTCACAGAAAAATCTTTCCTACTTCATTGTAAGCGATGAATTGACTGAATTTAATTTGGGTGAAGACCATACCGCATTTTGGATACCCGGCGATTTTGATTCGAACGAACATGTTTATTCAAAAACTCCGCTAAGCAAAGTTGATGGGACCATTGGAGTTAACGTAAATGAAATAACAGCCAAAAGAATCATTGGAAAAAATTATGTGCAATCACCTCTTATGATGAAATCAAAAAGCGGTTTGTATATGAATATTTTCGAAGCCGCACTTGTTGATTATTCAGCGATGCATCTTGAGATTGATCAGCAAAAATTTATTCTCAAATCCTATCTAGTTCCAGATGCTGTTGGGAACAAAGCGTATATGCAGACTCCTTGCAAAACTCCTTGGCGTACAATTCTTGTAAGCGATAAAGCAACAGATATTCTTGCTTCAAAAATGATATTGAACCTTAACGAACCATCTAAGATTGCAAACACAGATTGGATTAAACCGATGAAGTACGTTGGCATCTGGTGGGGAATGCATGTTGGAACCGAAACTTGGAATTACGCTAACGCAAGTAACATCAAACTAAAAGGTTATGATTGGTCAGCACTTAAACCTAACGGAAAACACGGCGCAACAACAGCAAACACAAAGCGCTATATAGATTTTGCGGCGCAGCATGGTTTTGGCGGTGTGCTAATAGAAGGCTGGAATGTTGGCTGGGAAGATTGGTTCGGTCAATGGAAAGAAGAAGTTTTCGATTTTGTAACTCCCTACCCCGATTTCGATGTTGCCGAGCTAAGTAAATACGCTGCTTCGAAAAATGTAAAGTTGATTATGCACCATGAAACTTCTGCTTCGGCAACAAACTATGAAAGAAGAATGGATGAAGCATATTCATTCATGAAGAAGTATAATTATCCAGCTGTTAAAACCGGTTATGTAGGAAGAATTATTCCACGCGGTGAGCTGCATGACGGGCAGTGGATGGTTCAGCATTACGTTAGAGTTGCAGAAAAGCTTGCAGAGAACAAACTGATGCTTGACGCGCATGAGCCGGTTCGTCCAACCGGTTTACACCGTACATATCCAAACTGGCTTGCTTGCGAAGCCGCACGCGGCAATGAGTTTAACGCATGGAGTATCGGCAATCCGCCGGAACATGAAACGATTCTTCCCTTTACAAGATTACTTGGCGGACCAATGGATTACACGCCGGGAATCTTCCAGATCAAAATGAATTATTATGACAAGAACAAAAAAGAACAAGTACATACAACGCTTGCAAAGCAATTGGCTCTTTATTTAACAATGTACTCACCTCTTCAAATGGCTGCGGATTTGCCGGAGAATTATGAAAAGCATTTGGATGCATTTCAATTTATTAAAGATGTAGCTGTTGATTGGGATGACAGTAAATATCTTGAAGCAGAACCGGGCGATTATATTACCGTTGCCCGTAAAGCTAAAGGAACGAACAATTGGTTTATCGGCTCTATTACAGATGAAAATGAAAGAACGACAACTATCCCGCTAGACTTTTTGGATAAAGATAAAACTTACACCGCTACAATTTACGCTGATGCCAAAGATGGGCATTGGGAAAAGAACCAGATGGCATACGAAATCATCAAAAAGAAAGTTACTTCGAAAGATAAACTGGAATTGAGACTGGCTTCCGGCGGCGGATGCGCGATTAGCATAATGGAATGAGTATAAGTCTTTACCGATTCAACAAAAGAGCTGCAGAGTAAGCGGCTCTTTTGTTAATTTCATTTTCTACTTCGCTAAAATCATCTTCTTCGTCTGCAAATAATTACCTGATTTAATTTGATAGAAATACGCTCCGCTTGATAAGCCATAGTTTTGAATTATGAATTGTGAGTTATAAATTCCGGCTATCTGATAATCATTTACAAGAGTTGCAACTTCTCTTCCAAGTGCATC
>DAIEQT010000223.1 GCA_027347545.1 Ignavibacteria bacterium
TGAACGAAGGACTTCACAAGAAAGGTTATAAAAACGTTAAGATTACAAATCGCTATACCGGCGGATTTAATAGCGAAAGTAACCGCTATACAAATCCATTCACGTTTTACAAGAATGATAAAATAATTTATTCACAGCCAGAGCAATATAACTCCGGGAATTATTCGTTCGATTTGAATGGACTTATAAAGGGAATTGGCTATTGGGATTCAAAAGACAGTCTAATAAATGCGCCGTATGATTTTTCAGCGAAGAACTTTGTTTCTCTTGAAGACCTTACAGAAATTCTGAAAACAGTTTTATTCCCTGAAACACGCAAAGCAAAGATGCGTTTCAATCTTACCAAAGATGATTACGATTTGTTGTACAAGTACATGTCAATGCTTCCGCGAGAAAGTAAGCATCCCGGTTATGATTCAACACATTACGACAGCTATGTTAAGTATTTCTTGTTTGGCGATTCGAAGAACCCAATACCGGGCAATTTCAGAATCTTCAACAAAGTTGGTTTAGCATACGGTTACTTAACAGATATAGCTTACATAGTAGATTTTGAAAACAAGGTAGAGTTCATGCTGTCTGCTACGATTCATGTCAACAAAGATCAAATCTATAACGATGGCATTTACGAATACAATAAAATTGGTATGCCGTTTCTTTCCGACCTTGGAAAAGTTATTTATGGGTATGAACGAAACCGGACGAAGAAGTTCTTGCCCAATCTTTCCAAATTCAAAATTGATTACTGAGTTCTCCGCATAATTTTTTCTTATTGAACCTTTTGAAATATTAATCCTAAGTCATGGTGAGCCCGCCTGACGGCGAGGCAGGCCAGTCGAACCATGATTATAGTCTAATTGCCACACTTCGACAAGCTCAGTGTGACATCAAATGATTTTACAGAAGGTTCTCGTGCTTAGAAGTAAATCTTTTTTGCAACGAAGGGACTTTTTTGAATTATCACATCAGCCAGTTTCTCAATTACGTTTAAGTAATCTTCTTTTTGCGGTGCGAACAGAAGCTTGATTTTTTGAGACAGTTCTCCATAACCGGCAATTTTTTTAAGCTTGTTACTCCAAATTATATACTCAATTCCGGCATTCAACAGATAGGTTGATTCACCCGAGCGGCCAAGAGAAGTGCCGTCAACTTCCATATTCTTCAGAAAACTCAAGTTATCAAACAACAGTATAAAATCAATTTGTTCCGATTGCTTCGACTTTATTGCGTTGGATGGAACAGCAAATTCAACTTTTCTACCACCTATGAAGGCAGATTTGCTTTCCAGTTTAAGCTCTTTTTCGTTTTGAAGATTTTCTTTAGTTATGATTTTTGTCTGAGTCTTTTCACCAAGAATTATGTTGATATAATTATCAAAGATTTCTGTCTCCAGAGTTGTGGCGCTGCCATAGACTTTACTATTCTGTTCTATCGAATCTGCTTGAATGTGAATTAACGAATTAAAAGTTACGGGCAGTATTAGTACTGTAGTATTTTGTTCAGCTTTATTCAAAAACTCCGGACTGATATATTGAAATCCCGTTTGAGAAATGCATCCGGCAAGTATTACGCTCAAACAAAGGGAAAGAAAGATATTTCTAAAACTTTTCATGCAGTTAACCGCTATCACTTAATAGTTTATTCTTACGCGAGTTTTAAAATAACCACAGAGCGCAAGGCTCTGTGGTCTCATCAACCACGCATCAGAGGGAAGTCTTCAACGCGGTAAACATTAATCCTACTGCTATAGCGCTAAGTTAGGATTCTTATCAATTTCATTTTGCGAAATCGGAATATAGAACCACATTCCGGCAATATGAGGTTTGTTAAATCTTCTTTGGTCCAATAATCTAACACCGCGAAGAAATAATTCTTTATCCCTTTCAACATAAATTTCATCAAGGCTCAAGTCTTTTGTTACTAATGTAGTCATGCCTCTGGATTTTCTAATCTCATTAACAAGAGACATGTTTCCACCGGTATTTTGTCTTGCCAAGATTTCGGCTTTCATCAACGAATTTTCTTGCCAATCCATAAATACAAATGGTGATGTTTGTCCATCAGGCATTTGAATATACTTTGCTTGTCTGTAGTAAACGAAAGTTCCATTTGTCTTTCTTACAAGAGGAATTCTGTTGACTTCATCTGGAACAGCCGTAACATAATTATTGAATCTGAGATCAACAGCCCACTGCTGTCTTGCTTCTCCGGCTTGAGCGCGGTAATCATTTTCTGCGGTAGTCGCGCTATAGACAGATTTAAATGGATTATCACCCGAGACTAATCCTTGGTTAATATAGGTTAGCGCATTACCATAATCGCCAGCCATTAAATATACTTTACCAAGTAAAGAGTTAATAAGCCTTGTTTGATATGCTGTAGAAGCATAAGTAAGAGCGGTCTTTAGCTTTGAAACAGCTTGAGCATATAATTCAGATGATGGAATGAATGCACTTCCATTTATGGTTGCACCGCCGGTAGTTGGATGAATTCCGATATATGCTGCAAGGTGGTATCTTGCTAATCCGCCATACAAATATCCCCAAAGCAAACCATCTTTTTTCGCTTGCTCGCCGGCAGCATCGCTTGTAAACGGAATCTTGTATAAACACCTTCCAACAAGCGTGTCCGCATTCATTCTCATCAATTGGATAGAACTGAAAGAGATACTGTTGTTATATTGTATGGCAACGGCAAGATCCAGCTCCATATATGTTGAATATGTTGAATTACCAACTCTTTGATCGAAAAATAATTGATCTGAAATACCGTCGGATTCCATCCATACAGTAGCCAGGTTCGCCATTCTGTTATGCAAACCCGTTATCATGAAAGGAATGTTTACCTGTGTATTCATTTGATCTTCTGTAATCAAATCATTTGTATGAGGAATGTCTGTAACCCAATCATTACAAGCTGTAACTACAAGAAGTAATAATAACGCTGATATATATTTTATTTTTTTCATTTTGTCGTTCTCCTTTTAGAATCCTACTTTGACCCAGAAATTAAAAGTACGCGGCTGAGGTAACGTACCTAAATCAGTTGCATAAGTCTGGCTAAAATTGGTGGTAGCATTTCTATTTCCACCGGCATTAGCTTCATAATCGAGATCATATTTGGATATTCTCAGCACATTTCTTACCGACATTCCTACAGTCAAATTAGTTACGTATGTATTTGTGAGAAATTCTTTCATCAAATCAGTAGCATCATAACTCAAGCTTAATTCTCTTAGAGCAAAGTAATCTGCCGGATAAATAAAGTTGCCCTGATCTCTTTGCATATACTTTGCAAACTCTTCGGCAGCTTGGTTGTATTCCGGAGTTCCGGGTGTTAGAGGTGTTACATTAGGATCTTTTACAAGACTGCCGAATGCGCTTTTTCCGATAATGCCAAGTTGGGTTCCAAGTTTATTTGCCGGTGCGTAACTTCCGGCTCTAATTGAACGGTAGATTGAGTAGCTATACACATAATTGTTTAGACCAAATTCACCAAACGCGTACAGCTTGAAGTTCTTCAAGAATTTGAAATCCAAAGAAAATGATCCTGTATGATCCGGGATTGGATTACCGCAATCAACTGTTGTAGTTGTTCCGGTATTATTGTAACCGGTTAACTGACCTGTTGTGCTGTAAATTGGTGTGGTTGTTTTAACAGCAAAAAATTCATGCTTTTTATAACCTATTTTTTCAACGTTTAGGTTATTTACTAACTGGGTTGTTGTTCCGCCAAAGCTTACAATTTCACTTGTTTGATAATTCCAGATCAAGTCAAGCGAAAGGTCATAATCAATTGATTGAATTGGGCGTATCTGAAGTAGAGTTTCAAATCCGTGGCTCTTTACTTCGCCAAGATTGTAAGGATATGTTAATCCTCCATATCCATAAGAATTTGCCAACGTCGTATTAACCAAAGATTTCTCAGCCTTACTATTCCAATAGGTAAATTCTAAAGAAAACATTTTTAGAAATTCCATATCAAATCCTAATTCTAACTCTTTAACCCTCTCCGGTTCCACTTTTGGATTACCAAGAGACTTGCCAATAATTCCAGTACCTAAACCGGCTGTGAAGGAAGTCCATGTTAATGGAATACCATCTAATCTTCCCGGCAATTGCCCGCTTTCGCCATAAGCGGCTCTAAGTTTGAGCATTTTAATTTCGTCCGGTAGAATATCATATTTATCTATTCTAACAGCCGCGCTTGCTTTAGGATAAACAATTGATGGAGCGTCTGTACCAAAAGCATTAGCGTAATCTTTTCTTACGGCAAGAGACCAGTAATAAGTATCTAAGTAAGAGAAATCATTCTGCCAGTATATACCGGCTTCTCTTCCATACTGATAGATGTTTGTTGCAAGAGTTGCATTTGCCGGATCGCCGGCATCAATAACCGTAATGCTCGGGTGTTTGAAATCCTGTCCACCACCGTCTAATCTAACTCTACTGCGGTCAACCATTTGAGCGCCGATAATAGAAGTAAAATAAAAATGGTCGAACAGATCAAAAGTGTAGCGGGCGTTCCAATCATA
>DAIEQT010000231.1 GCA_027347545.1 Ignavibacteria bacterium
AGTGGGATTTACATTGCGAGATTGTTGGTGTTGTAACTGATGAGCAAAAAGTTATTATCAATTATGAAGGTGAGAAGAAAGCCGAGATTCCGCCGATAGAACTTGTACTTGGTGGAAATGCGCCGGTATATATCCGCGAAACTTCCGAACCAAAATATCTGAGCGAAACCAGCAAGTTCGATTTATCTAAAGTCCCGGAACCGGATTCAATAATTGATTCATTCGAAAAAGTTTTTTCCTCACACAACATTGCAAGCAAGCGTTGGGTTTACGAGCAATACGATTCGATGGTTCGCACAAATACAATTGTTGGTCCTGGCTCTGACGCGGCTGTAATTTTTATCAAAGGAACGAATAAAGCCTTAGCTGCAAAAACTGATTGTAACGGAAGATATGTTTACTTGAATCCTAAAGAAGCAACAAAGATTGCAGTTGCAGAATCTGCACGTAACGTGGTTTGTACCGGCGCAATTCCTCTTGCAATTACAAACTGCTTGAACTTTGGCAATCCATATAAACCGGAAAACTATTGGCAATTCAAAAAAGCGATTGAAGGAATGGGCGAAGCTTGCCGTTTCTTTAACACTCCGGTAACCGGCGGCAATGTTAGTTTTTATAACGAAAGCCCGGACGCGGCTGTTTATCCAACTCCAACGATCGGTATGGTTGGTTTGATTGAGGATATTGAAAATGTAACAACTGCTCAGTTTAAGAATGAGGGTGAATTGGTTTATGTGCTCGGCGAAGACTACGAAGAAATTGGCGGAAGCGAATATTTAAAAGTTGTTCATAATCTAGTCACCGGAGAAATTCCAAATCTCGATCTTCAAACTGAAAAAGATTTGCACACTACAGTACTTCATCTTATTGAAAACGAATTAATCGAATCAGCCCACGATGTTTCCGATGGAGGCATTCTTTGTGCGTTGGCAGAGTGCTGCATAATAGATGCTGAAAAACCAATTGGCGCAAAAGTTCATGTACCGATCAAGAAAAGGGAAGACTTCTCATTTTTCTCCGAAAGCCAATCTCGTGTTATTGTTTCCGTAAAGGAAGAGAACAAAGAAAAATTTGAAGAGAATGCAGCAAAAAGTTTTACTCCTTTCACTCTTCTCGGCGAAACCGGCGGTAAAAGTCTTAGCCTTAATGATCAGTATGAGTTCTCACTAACTCACTTAATTGATTGGTATTACAATTCAATTTCAAAAAAGATGCATGCGAAAGTTTAAGATCTTTAAGAAAATTGGTTCGTACATATCCCTTGCTACTGTGAAAAGTATAATCGAATTTTTTGATTACTACTTCATTGGTCTATTCCGGCGCATGGATCAGCATAATTTATTTTTTGCCGGAGCCGGAATTTCATTCTCACTTTTCCTCGGAATGATTCCTTTTATACTTCTCATTTTTTCTTTACTCGGAAATATTTTCGATCAAGCAGTTATTGAAGAACAAATTAATAATCTGATTGACCAAACTATCCCATATCCAGCTTACGCAAACTATATCAAGAACCTCATCAGTACCCGCTTGCCTGAAGTAATCGAATATAAAACCTCAGCTTTCTATATTGGTATTGGCGGTTTACTCTTCACATCAACCTGGATCTTCAGCAGTGTGCGTACAATTCTAAATCAAATTTTCGATGTAAAAGTTGAACGTGGTTTTATATACGGAATCATTCGTGATATTATGATGGTTGTTTTGCTTGTCTTTTTAGTATCACTCTCTACTTTCATTCTACCCGCTGTTAACATTATCTATGAATTAACTAAAAACACGGCTTTGTTCCAAAGTTTTGATATAAGTTCTATATGGAACACGCTGGTTTATTTTTCATCGTTGGTGTTGATGTTTCTTTTGTTCTTTGCGCTTTATTACTTAATTCCTTACGAACAATTAGGTAAGCGAGTTGCGGCACTAAGCGCGCTTTGGACAACAATTTTTTGGGAAGCCGCGCGTTTTGGTTTCGGGTATTACATCAATAATATTTTACGGACGAATCCTTTCTACGGCGCGTTTGTTTTAATTATCGCAATCCTATTTTGGGTTTATTATTCGGCTTGTTTGTTTATTGTTGGGGCAGAAATTGGTCAGCTTTACCGTGAAAAACATAATCTGAAAAAACCAGTAAGATGAAAAGACATTTTGTTCTGGTGGAATTCTCAAAAGATCATCATCAAGCATTAATACTTGCTCAGATTTGTAAAATTAATTCGCCAGAATATAAAGGAATGCCTACAACGGTTGCCGGCAAAGCAAAACTAGTTCTTGAAAAATGGGAAAGTGAACTAAAACCGCATTTTAATCTGGAAGAGAAACTGTTAGTTCCTCTTGTCGAAAATAAATCTATAAGACTCAAGGAACTTTGTAAGCGGATAATTTTAGAACATAAGCAAATTGAAAACTTGATTGGCAAAATTTCCAAAAATATGGAACTGGAAACCACGCTAAACGAATTTGGGCTTCTGCTCGATAACCATGTTCGGTTGGAAGAACGT
>DAIEQT010000248.1 GCA_027347545.1 Ignavibacteria bacterium
AAAAATTTTATCCATTCCGGCACCAACAAACTGAATAAAAAATCCTAATCCAAATAAGCCAAACACAATTGAAGGAACTCCGGAAAGTGTATTAACAGCAAAGCGAATCATTTTAGTAAACGGAGATTTCTTGTTCGCGTATTCATTCAAATAAATTGCTGTAATAGTTCCAACCGGAATGCACGCAAGCGACATAATAATTACTAATAGCACAGTCCCAACAATTGCCGGAAAGATTCCTCCTTCGGTCATTCCCTCTTTTGGCGGCTGTGTTAGAAACTCCCAGGATAAGTATGATCTTCCGCCTAAGTAGATTTCTAACAGCATAAAAACCAAAGCCGAAATGATTAGTACAACCGAAACAAGAGAGAAAGCAATTATAGATTTTCCAAGCAGCTTATTATTCATCATTCACCTCTGAATCTTTTCATCAGTTTAGCGCGAACGTAAAACTCTGCTACCGCGTTAATCAAAAAGGTTACAACGAAGAGTAAAGAGCCAATAAGAAAAAGAACTGTATAGTGAGTATCGCCAACAACAACCTCAGCCATTTCTGCACCGATAGTAGCAGAAAGAGTTCTAACGGGTTCAAAAGGATTTAACGATGAAAGAGGCGCGTTACCAGTTGCCATAAGTACAATCATTGTTTCGCCGAAAGCTCTGCCAAATCCCAAAAGTAACGCCGCAAAAACTCCCGGTGTCGCAGCCGGAAGAATTACAAACAAAGCAGTCTGCCACTTGTTAGCGCCGAGAGCTAAACTTGCTTCAGTCATATATTTAGGAATCGCAGTGATGGCATCTTCAGTAACAGTGTAAACAATTGGAATAACAGCCAGTGCCATTGCTACGCCGCCAATAAATGAATTAAGCCGGAATGTCCAACCAAAAACTTCTTGGAAAAAAGAAGCGAGTGTAATAAGTGCAAAGAAACCAACAACAACAGATGGGAAACTCGCTAACAACTCAATTGTGGGCTTTATCAAATCTTTAAATCTTTTTGGTGCAAATAGTGCAGAGTAAATAGCCGCAAGTATTGCTAATGGCGCGCCAAGCAAAATTGCTATCAGTGTTACTTTCAAGCTTCCCATAATCAGCGGGAACAATCCGTACTTTGGATTTTCGCCAACCGGCTGCCATTCTTTGCCGGTTAAGTTTTCTAAATTAGCTACATCTTTATGATCACTTGTAAAAGAAGAATAATCACTCATTTGAGAGGAAGATTCTGTAGCCGGTTCATCGCCGTAAGATTCAGATTGCAGATATTCTTGTTTTGTTGCGGTTTCTTCTTTGGGTGAAAAAATTGGAAGAGTTTCTTTGAATACTAAAACGAAAATCAAAATGATGATTGCGAAAGAACTGAACGCAACTCCTTTGATTAAGTATTCAGCAAGAAACTCACCCAGCCGGAATTTTCGGCGGAGTGAGTTCTTATGAGCAATTTCTTTTTCAGTCATTTAGTTTATCTAACCGGGAAATAGCCAACTTTCGTAACAATAGATTGTCCTTCTGCGCTGAGAATCCAATCAATGTAATCTTTCATCTCGTCAGAAGGTCTTGTTTTCAAGTACAAGTAAAGATAGCGTGTTATTGGATAGTTGCCGCTTTTAATGTTTTCTTCTGTTGGTATATAAGCTTTTGAAGAAGCATCTTTTTTAACGGCTGCAAACTTAATTCCTTTAGCATAAGCAGCGCCGCCAAAACCGATTGAGTTTGCATCCTTAACAATTGCGTTTACAACTGCCGATGTTCCTGGCATACTTTGCATTGTAGATGTAAAATCTTGTCCGCCTAGAACGTTGTCTTTGAAGTAAACATAAGTACCCGAACTATTCTCGCGACCGTAAACGATGATCTTTGCATCTTTACCGCCAACATCTTTCCAGTTTGTGATTTTGCCCGTGTAAATATCTTTAACCTGCTGAATGCTTAATTCCTTTACGGGATTTTTTTCATTCAGATAAACACTCAATCCATCTTTCGCTGTTTTTACTTCAACACCCAAAGAGTTGTAGCGCTGTTTAAGTTTTTCCCTTTCAGATGGTTTCATTGGACGGGAAGCATTTGCGATATCTGTAGAGCCATTTATAAGAGCAGCGAGACCAATTCCCGAGCCGCCGCCCGTAACTTGAATAGTTATTCCGGGATGTGATTCCATGTATTTCTCTGCCCAGCGTTGTGCAAGAATAACCATTGTGTCCGAGCCTTTTACAGTAATCACTTTATTATCATAGGTAAAACCAAAAGCCATAGCTGTAATTACCAGCAGCAAAATTATTTTTTTCATTTTTTCCTCTTTTACAATTACAAAGTTGGTGATTTCATTGTTAATCTAATGTTAATTAACTGTTAAGTTTTCTTAAAACTTGTACTGAATTCTAAATGTGAAAACATTGTCTCTTAGATCGGAATTGAGAGCCGCTAACTTAGAAGAAGTTTCATTGCTCACACTATCGTAGTAAAAAACGAACTTAATGTTATCATCCCAATAGTGAACCAAGCCAATTCCTAAGGTTGAATATTTAATATCTCCGGCACCAAGTTTTGCTGCCGCAACCGCGCCAATTTGATCTCCGGCTACATCCGTGTTCGGGTCATAAACATCATACTTTAGAATAAACTGGTTTTTATCGCCTAGGTTCTGAACATAGTTAAGATAGTAGCCCGAAAAATTTCTTAGGTAAAGATCGCCAGCTTGCAGAGCTGTAGGAGAAGATGAACTTGCGGCGCTTCCGCCAGGTTGTTTACCGCTTATATACTCGCCGCGTAGTGTAAAATTGCCAAGCAAAGGTAATGCGTAATAAACTTGCATATCCAATCCAAGATAATTTCTATCGGCATATGTTGTCTTCGTATCTGCGGTAGCCAAAGTTGGATTATTTACAGTAAAGATTGATTTGCCGGCAGCAAGTTTGACTCCGCCAACATACATCGAAACACCGCCATCAATTGCTAAGTTTTCTTCGTAGAAAGGAAGTGAGAATCCGAGACGCCCAATAAAATCTTTTTGATTATCTACTTCAGGATTTATTCCGTTACCGGCAAAGAATCCGCCCTTAAAATTAAAGTGGCCTAAGAAATCCTCAAATGGAACGTATGGTGAGTATTCAAAACTTACACCCAAATCTCTCTCGCCGGGAAATAGTGTTTGATACATTCTCGATCTTTCCGGTGCTTCTCTGCTTGAAGAGCTATAACTGATTTCAAAACCAAATGGTCTATCAAACACACCCGCTTTCAATCCAAAAGATTTTAACCAAGGTTCTTTGAATAAAACATAGGCGTCTTTCAAACCAAGACCTTTTTCTGTAGCATCAATTTGCAAGACATAATTTGTAATGTCGTTATCGTAGGCAACTTTAAGTCTTCCGCGTCTGATTATAAAGCGGTTGTGCAAACCGGCAGCAAAATTTCCGCCAGAAAATGATGAGATTCCATCAATTTCTGCCGACTGGAATTGAGCTTGGATGTAACCGGAAAGTTTAATTTTCTTTAAGGCATCGACTGTAGCCTTGGTCTCTAAATAGGATTCGTTCAACCCCTCAACTTGACCTTTTAGCTCCTCAATCTTAGCCTTCAAATCTTCTGTCGTCGTTTTTATAGAGTCTTCTTGAGCTGAAATTTTTGTTAAAACAGCTAAAGAAAGAACAATAAGTAAAACATATTTCTTCATTCACTACCTCAATTAATTTAGTTTTCAAAACTATTAATAAATAGTTAAGGTAATGTTAAGCCAATATTAAACTAATGTTAAGAAATTGTTAAGAAAGAAATTCAGATAGGATTGAGTTGGTTAGAAAAGATATTAAATTGATAAATCACTTGTGTACTATAGCTTGAATAAAGAAATCACCTAACTAACTGAAGTTACGCATGAATTGAATTTGGTGAATTATTTTTAGTGAAACTTGGTGTCTTGGTGCCTTTGTAGCTCAATTTCTTATGTTTTCTTTGCCACCAAGTCACAAACCTGCCCGCCACGTAGAGTATACTTTAGCAGGCGGGGACACTAAGAAATCACAAAGTGTGTAACTTCAGTTACTAAGCTTTAACCACTAATTCCGGTCTGCTCCATTCAATCAGTTTTCCGGAAATGAAATCAATAACTCGCTGGTGTTCTTCTGCCCCATTCCCTTTTACTTCGAACGGTTCACCAAAACAAATGTTTACAGCTTTAGCCGGATCAATCTTGCCGAAATCTTTTATCATTTTTCCATTGCCCCAAGCGTCTGTTAAAACAGCTACCGGAACTACCGGTACATTATTTCTCTTTGCAAGTTTAACACCCAAAGAGTTAAATGAAGCGGCATCAAAAAACTGAGTTCTCGTCTTCTGTGGGAAAATAATAATTGATTTCCCGTTTTGAATTCTTTTGCTGCCCTCTTCCATAACAATTTTCAAATCTTCGCGTGGATTTTCTCTACCAACACAAATTGGATCCCTGGCGAGAGCAACTGGTCCAAACAGAGGATAATCAGCAAGTTCTTGTTTTATTACATAAACTACTTTTTTATTCGGCTGAATAATGGAAGGAAGAGACATCACTTCAAGAGTGCTCATGTGGTTACCGATAAAGATTACAGGTCCTTCAACTTTTTTGAAATTATCAGAACCTAGGAAGTGAAACTTAACCCCGGTTTTTTCCATGCTACGTACTACATAAACAGAACTGTTAGACCACTCCTCATCATTATATAATCCCTTTTTAGCAAGCTTGTTACTTTTGTAAATTACCTTTAACAAGTGGGAATAAAAATACAAGGAAGGAAACATTTTAGGCGAATGTTTAGAAGAATCTGTTTTGTATTCATTTGGGGATGAAAAAGATGTATCGTATTTGAGTGGTGTTTTCATAAGGCAATGTTCAATTTTAAATGGAAATTACAAAAAGAGAAAAGCGATTCAAAAAGAAATGATGAAGTGACCCCAACGGGATTCGAACCCATATTACCGCCGTGAAAGGGCGATGTCCTAACCGTTAGACGATGGGGCCAGAAAAAATTGAAATGACTAAGAGAGATGTGGTGACCCCAACGGGATTCGAACCCATATTACCGCCGTGAAAGGGCGATGTCCTAACCGTTAGACGATGGGGCCAGCATTTCAAAAACTTCTGGGTGACCAATGGGACTTGAACCCATGACCTTCTGGGCCACAACCAGATGCTCTAACCAAACTGAGCTATGATCACCATGAAAAAGTAATAAACTTTTCTGTACGCCCAAGTGGACTCGAACCACTAACCCTCAGCTTAGAAGGCTGATGCTCTATCCGATTGAGCTATGGGCGCATAACACAACGTCAAATAACACTCTGATATTGTCGGGGAGACAGGATTCGAACCTGCGACTTCTTGGTCCCAAACCAAGCGCTCTAGCCGGGCTGAGCTACTCCCCGATAGGGGTGAAAACATCTTTTCAAAATTGGGTTTCAAAGATATATTTTCTGTTTTGAAATGTCAATCAAAACGGCATGTTTCCCCTTCAATTAGATTATTCCTATTTTAATCTCAACAAATACTCAGAATGATGCAGTTTCTCCTACTATTAATAAAGAGGTTTTTGAATTCTAACAGAAAATCCGGCTTAGTTTCTTCTGTTTCAAAAATCACTATTGGCGGAATTGCTATTGGCATAACTGTGGTAATTCTCGCACTCACAATTCTGGATGGTTTTGAAAATGTTGTTTCCGATAAAATAAATGAGTTTAACGCGCAAATAAAAGTTACCGGCTTTGGCAATAGAAATCTTCCGGCTTCAGAATTCGTTGCAAAAAAAATTAATGAGAACTTTGAGAAAGACATTTCTTCGGTTGATCCCTTTGCAAGCAAATTAGCAATTATTAAATCCCAAAAAGTAACTGATGGGATTACTCTCACAGGAGTAAATACACAATTTGCTTCTAGTTCTTTCAACAAATTTTTGGTTGATGGTAGCATTTTTTCAAGCGAACCAACAAACAAAGAAGTCCTAATTGGAAAAAATCTCGCTCAGAAAATGGGAATTAGGAAAGGCGATAGAATTACTCTCTTTTGCCTAAAAGGGAACGCCCCACCTTCATCCGAAAATCCGCCGGCAATTGAACAATTCATTGTGATTGGAATTTTTGAAAGCGGAATCTCCGAATACGATGATGGAAACGCATTTATAAATTTGAAAAGCGCTCAAGAACTTTTTGGAATGAGTGACGAAGTTTCCGGATTTAACATATCAATTAATGATAATTCAAAACTCTCTGCCATTTCATCCAAACTGCAAGACTACTTAGGCTATCCTTTCTACGTAAGAACAATCTACCAAGTTCACCAAAATATTTTTACTTGGATTGAACTACAGAAAAAGCCAATTCCAATTGTACTTGGACTGATAATTATTGTAGCATTATTCAATATTGTTGGAACTATGCTAATGATCGTGCTGGAAAAGACTAACACTATTGGGGTTCTTAGATCAATAGGAATGAAGCGAAATTCTGTCTTGAAGATTTTCCTCGGGAATTCGATGTACTTAATCCTCTGGGGATTGTTTATCGGGATTTCTCTTTCTCTCGTGTTAAGTTTTCTCCAGATGAAATTTGATTTAATCTCTTTACCAAGCGGTGTTTACTTTGTAACAAGCGTCCCAATTTCTATTCGGGTTGAGAATTATCTTCTGGTTTCCGCAGTAACAATAATTGTGGCTTTTCTTTCTTCGTTGATACCGGCTTATGTAGCTTCCAAAATAAAACCAATTACAGCTATTAGGTTCGATTAGATGATTGAATTATTTATAGCAAGAAAATATTCCCGGGCAAAGCACAAACTGAATTTCATTGGCTTGCTTTCAATCATTTCTACTCTGGGAATTACAATTGGCGTTGCTGCATTGGTAATTGTGCTTTCGGTTTTCAACGGATTCGGTTCAATTGTAACCAAAATTCTAGTTAGTTTCGATCCCCATGTAAAAATTATTCTTGTTGATAAAGCAACACCAACTAAAATTGAAAACATACAAAACATTATCAAAGCTATTCCGGGAATAGAATCATACAATCCAATTCTCGAAGGGAAAACACTTTTCATCAACAACAAAACTTATGAGGTTGTGAATTTCAAAGGGATTGATATTTCTTCTTCACCAGCAGATTGGAATGTTAGCTCAAAAATCATAAGTGGAAAATCCGATCTCTCTCAAAATAAAATTGTAATTGGTTTGGCATTAGCTCTTAAACTTGGCATTCGTGCCGGAGATACAATTGCGGTTACCTCTGCCTACAACATTGAAAAGACAATCACTTCTCTCACCCTTCCGCAAACGAGAAAATTGGTTGTTGGCGGTTTATTTGAGTCCAACAACAGAGATTACGACGCCGGCTTCGCATTTAGTTCCTTAGAAACTGCTCAGCAATTGTTCGGAGTCAAACAAAAAATTTCTGGCATAGAAATCCGCTTGCAAGATTTTCAAGATTCCGAAGAAGTTAAGAACACTTTGGAAAGCGCAATCGGTAAAGATGTTACTGCAATTCAAACTTGGTACGATCTTCACAAGCAGCTATACAACGTAATGCTAATCGAACGT
>DAIEQT010000250.1 GCA_027347545.1 Ignavibacteria bacterium
TTCAACTCTGCTTTGTTACGGCAAACACCTGAACCAAGCCCGCCAAGCGCGTAAGCAATTCTAATTATCACCGGGTATTTAATCTCTTCTGCAAACTCAATTGCATCTTCCAAAGAAGTAACAGCTTTGCTTTGAGGAAACTTTACGTCTATCTCAGAAAGTTTATTACAGAACAGTTGGCGGTCTTCAGTATTTTCGATATCATCTATCTGTGTGCCGAGAACTTTTACATTATGCTTTTTCAGAATTCCTTCACGGTGAAGCGCAAGTCCGCAGTTAAGCGCGGTCTGTCCGCCAAATCCTAAAACTATTCCATCCGGTTTCTCTTTAGCAATAACTTTTTCAACATAGTTTGTGTTGATGGGAAGCAGATAAACTTTGTCAGCCAAATAATCCGAAGTTTGAATTGTAGCAATGTTCGGATTGATGAGAACTGTATATATGCCTTCTTCTTTGAGAGCTTTAATAGCTTGCGAACCGGAGTAATCAAATTCGCCGGCTTCACCAATTTTGAGAGCGGAACTTCCAATTATTAATACTTTTTTAAATTTCACTTTACGTCCTTCAAGAATTCGTCAAAAATAAATTGGGTGTCAACCGGCCCCGGTGCAGCTTCGGGATGAAATTGCACGCTTCTGAATGGAAGCTTTTCGTGCCGCATTCCTTCATTTGAATAATCGTTCAAATTTTCGAACCAGGGCTCGTAGCCTCGCGGAAGAGATTTTGTATCAACAGCAAAACTGTGGTTCTGAGAAGTTACATAACATTTGTTTCCATCAACTTCTTTTACCGGCTGGTTCTGGCTTCTATGCCCATATTTTAATTTGTATGTTTTTGCACCCGCAGCGAGAGACAAAATTTGGTGCCCCATGCAAATGCCAAGCGTAGGAACTTGCTTTTGTATTAACTTCTTTGCCGATGCAACAAGCTGTTTGTAAACTATAGGATTGCCCGGACCGTTAGAGAGCAGCACGCCATCGTAATCTTCTTTGTCAACATCGTAATCGTAAGGAACACGAAGTACCGATACATTTCTATTTGTTAGTTCTTTTAGGATACTATTTTTACATCCGCAATCAATAAGCAGAACTCTTTTCTTGCCCGAACCATGCTGCTCAACTTGCTGCACAGTAACTTTAGAAATTAGATTATCAATATCCGGATTGTAGTATTCAACTTTTTGGTTATCTACCAAAATCTTGCCGAGCATTGTTCCATGTTCGCGTAGAATTTTGGTTCAGCGCCGGGTATCAATTCCGTAGATACCGGGAACACCAAATTCTTTTAGCCATTCATCCAAACTTTGATAAGCGTTCCAGTGGCTGTAATTCTCAGATTCTTCCGAAACTATTAGCGCTTGAATTTGCACTCGGTCAGATTCAAAAAACCTTTGAAGTTTTGAAATATCATCCATCTCGGGAATTCCGTAATTACCAACCAGGGGGTAAGTCATTACAAGAATTTGTCCTTTATAAGATGGATCTGTCAAAGTTTCGGGATAGCCTACCATTCCAGTATTGAATACAACTTCACCTGCAACGGAACGCTGAGCGCCGAAAAGTTTTCCTTCAAATATATTTCCATCTTTCAATACGAGTTTAGCGGTTAGTTTGGGTGTGCGGGTGTTTTTATCCAATTCTACTTTGGCTCCAATTCTTTGTGATTGTTTAAGGCGAGGGTCTTTCAAAAGTGCCTTACAAAAATAAAAAAAAATGAGCGGCTGACAAAAAGATTACTCTCAATCCTTAAAACTAATTATGAGAAACCTCTGAAATATTAAGACTAAGTCATGGTGAGCTTGTCGAACCATGACGTTACAAGCTAAATTATCACACTTCGACAAGCTCAGTGTGACAAATTACCAATAATTCAGATGTTTCTTATGAATAATTATTCACTCACCTTACGCAGCTAATTCTTAATCTTGCCCGCCTTGCCTCCGGCAACGCGAGGCAGGCTCTTAATCATAATCTTAATCGGATTTAGAACCAGATTACGAGCAAGATTACGATTAGGATTATGAAAGTGCGTAACATCAGTTATGCAGTGATATATCGCACCGCATGGGAACTCCGGAGACCATATTTTTCAAATAAAATATGTAGGACTCCTGGCTGGAATTATCCTACATTGGTGAGGTCGAAAGGGAGCGAAGTTTCGCTCCCTTTTGTATTTTAACCCAACAATTTCCGAAAGAACTATGCTCAAGCCATTATTGTTTTTTTTATTAGTAATTCTATTTGCCGCATGCAGCTCTACGGTTAGATATAATAAGGTTAAATATGAACCGGCTGAAAAAGAAGCGATTGTGGAAACTGAACCTCAAATTGAAGATGATGATGCAGAGATTCTTGAAACCCAAACCGGCGTGGCTTCATTTTATGCTGATAAATACAATGGGCTTCCAACTTACAGCGGTGAGATTTACGATATGAACGGACTTTCGGCCGCACATCCATCTTATAAAATGGGAACGATTGTTCGTGTTACTAATCTTTACAATAAAAAATCGGTAATAATTCCGATTAATGATAGAATGCCTTTTCGTCCCGACCGTATAATTGATTTATCCTATGGTGTAGCAATTGCGCTTGATATGGTAACCGCTGGAATTGTTGATGTTAGAGTAGAAGTATTGAAATGGGGAGAAGGGAGAAAATAGCTCAACATTCCACGAATCGAATAATCTTTTTTCACATCTAATTATTGTATTCAATTAAACCGAAACTGAAAAGGTATTTCTTGAAAATTGATAAAGCATTTTTGTTGAGGCGTGTACTGCCGATTGTTACCGGAGCTTCTCTTGGTTACGCTTACTATTATTTCATCGGTTGTACATCCGGTACATGCCCCATAACAAGCAATCCATGGATTTCAACCATTTATGGTGGTGTTGCCGGACTTATAATTTCATTTCCATCAAAAAGGAAAACAGATGATAACACGGCAAATTGAAATAGAAGAATTGATTAAAATTTTGCCGGAAGCAGTGGATTATCTTAGCGATAAAGGAATTAGGTGTTTACGCTGTGGCGAGCCAGTTTGGGGAACGCTGGAAAATGCTTCAAAAGAGAAGGGTTTTAACGATGAGCAGATTTCTGAGTTTGAAGCGGAACTAAACCGGAAGTTGATGTGTAAATCAAATTGAATTTTCTACCCGATAAGAAATTGCTATTTTTAAACTGATCAAACAGAGGATAAAATGAATCAAAATAAAAACAAGAAAGAGATTCCGGTTTTGAGTAAAAAACATAGAAGCAGAATTTATACGGGAATATTCTTCGCAGTAGTTATTCTTCTTTTCGTCTTTAATAATGCTGAATACTTATTCGGCGGCGAAGAACCAAACGGACCATATCCGCCAAATTATGTTCCGGCTGGCGAACAGAAGTCCGTTGAAGCACCAGATTTTGAATTACCAACAACGGACGGAAAGAAACTCAAACTTTCCAGCTTAAAGGGAAAGGTTGTTATACTTGATTTCTGGGCAACATGGTGCCCCCCTTGCCGTAAAGGTATCCCCGACTTAGTAGAACTAAAGAAAAAATATGGTAAGAAAGGTTTTGAGGTTGTAGGCGTTTCTGTTGATTCTCCGCAAACCAAGGAAGAAGTTGTTCCATTCATGAAGAATTATGGAATCAACTATCCCGTTGTTTACGGTAACGAAGCCATAACTATTAGCTACGGCGGGATTCAGTCAATACCGACCGCATTTGTAATTGATAAGCAAGGTAAAATTGTTGCAAGTTATGTAGGATTGAGAGGAAAAGAAGTTTACGAAGAGCAAATTAAGAAACTGCTGTAGCCATAGATCAAGAGCATGAGCAAGAGCAAGAGCATGAAAAATTCTTGCCCTTGCTCTTAATCTTATTCTGCTTCATTCATGCTCAAAATCTTGATGTAAATTGTTTTTCACTTCTAAATAGTCTCCGAGCCGTTGTAGAACATCCCAAGAATAAATTCCAAAATCGTAACCATCTTTCCACTTAATTTTAATTGCGTAGCTTCCCACCATTTCAATTTTCTCAATTTCGTAAGCTTGCGGAGTAAGCGGCTTTTTAGGCGGCGGAGCGTAATGCTTCCAAAGAATAGTTTCTCCTTTGTTTCCCGCGTCCGGGGATTCATCTCGTAAGAATTTGAGATCGAAATTGTGTGTTTTTCCGTTATCCCAAACGATTTCCAAAAGCTCTTGTTTGTGCAATTTTATTTTTGTCGGTGTTGCCATTAATACCTCGATTCTGGATGCTCGATACTAGATACTTGATGCTGGATTCTTGATACTGGATAAATCATTGTTCATGTAAAAATATAGTTTTGATTGGAGTTTTGTAAATGTATTTTTGTTTAGAGCAATATCGATTATTTTTAATAACGTTTGCGGGAGAATATCAATGGCTATTCCGGATTTTCAAAGTATCATGCTTCCTTTTATGAAAGAAATATCAGACGGTGAAGAACATTCGACAACGGAAGTGTTGGAAAAACTGCTCCGGCATTTTCAACTAACTGAAGAAGAAGCAAATCAGTATTTACCAAGCGGAACGCAAAAAACATTTTATAATAGAGTTTTTTGGGCAAAAGCTCATTTGAAAATGGCATCTCTAATTGATAATACAGGAAAAGGAATTTTTAGGCTTACCAACACAGGCAAAGAATTACTAAGTAAGAATCCCCCAGAAATAAATCTTAAACTCCTTAAAACCTTTCCCGGATATATTGAAAACACTGGCAGACAGAGAGAAAATATTTCTTCCTCTGAAAGCGAGGTTGATATTACGCAAAGTATAGCTACGCCGGAAGAAATTATTGAAAGTAGTTATTTGAGCATCAGAAAAAATCTTTCGCAAGAATTGCTTTCTAAAGTAAAAACATGCTCACCTCATTTCTTTGAAAGTCTTGTAGTTGATTTACTAGTAAAAATGGGTTATGGAGGCACAATAAAGGAAGCTGGTAAATCAATTGGTCGAAGTGGTGATGAAGGTATTGATGGAATTATTAAAGAAGACAGGTTGGGACTAGATGTAATTTACATTCAGGCTAAGCGATGGGAAAATGTAGTGGGGAGACCTGAACTTCAAAAGTTTGTTGGCGCTTTAGCTGGTCAGGGAGCTAAGAAAGGAGTTTTTATTACTACTTCTCGATTTTCTTCCGAAGCGAAAGAATATCAACCTAAAAATGAAACAAAAATAGTTTTGATTGATGGGGAACAATTATCTCAATTTATGATTGATTTGGATTTAGGTGTTGCTAAACACCATGTCTATGAAATAAAAAAAATTGATAACGATTACTTTGAAGAAACGTAAAGACTCACTGGGTGGCGAGTCTCTTCGATAAAAATATTAATGCTGTTACAAGTATCTAGAATCCAGTATCAAGTATCCAAAATCCAGCTTACATTTTATAGCGCAATCCAGCATACATTGATCTTCCATTGACCGGTCCCCAGATCATCGAAGCATCAAAATAATTTCCGTTTGGATGAAGTGGATCAAGAATAGGATTATCTTGCTTGAAGCCAAGCAAATTTTCGATTCCTAGATATAAATCAAAGCCGGCAAAGAATGATCTTGTAATCTGTATGTTCACAACAGCAAAGCTTGGCGAGTTTTCCCTTGCATGAAGATTAGCTGGATTTGAAGTTGTCGTTGGTAAACGCTTCGGTCCAAACCATTGAACAGTTAAATCGTAAGTCATTTGCAGATCATCTTTCGCTTCGCGCAAAGTTGAATAAGCCAGATTTAACAAAACACGGTTCTTAGAAGTAAATGGGCGGTCTTTCATCTCTCCGCCGATTTTTTGTTTTACATCCATGTAGCGGTAAGCAATGCGCGTATCAAGTCTTTCAATTACAGGATAATTTAATTCCACTTGCAAACTGTTCGAGTAACTTCCATCGGCAACGGAGTAGAAATTCACTTGCTGCGGATTGAAATCGAGATCTGCAATTGTAGCTTGCTCAAACTGTGTTCGGTAGAAATCAACAGTGATTGTTCCATCGCGGTAATCATAATTAAAATAATGTGTAAGGTTAACGCCAAAGTTCCATGCTTTTTCCTGAGCTAAGCCGTAACCGAAAGATTCGTTTGACAAGATGTTAAGCTTACGTGCACTTGCAAACACAGAAGAGTTTTCCGTGAAGATGTTGGAAGTTCTGTAACCTCTTCCGGCAACAGCGCGGAAAACCCAATCTTCTTGCGGAGCCCATCTCATATGAAAACGTGGAGTGAACATAAATCCGTAATGATTATGCTGGTCTGCTCTTGCGCCAAGAATGAACGAAAGCGTTTCATCCATTGTGTAAGTGTATTCGAAAAACATTCCGGGAATTTTTTCTATTCGTTGATAGCGGTTGGAAATAAATGTTTCGTTGTATTGATCGAACAAGAAACTAAATCCGGTTCTGAATTTGTGATTGGGCGAACCGAAGTTTGATTGGTAAATGAAATTAAAGTATCCGGTCTTTTCGTTGCCGTCGTAATGTCTTAAACCAAATAAAGATGAATTGCGGTAACTGTTCAGCGACCATTGAATTCCAAAAGATTGATAGACTGCTTCCGGGAAAACATAGCCAAGCTTTCCGTAAAGATTAAGCTGGTTATTCTTAGTTGAGTACATGTAATTGGAATTGGTGTGACCGGCAATTTCGGTATGCGAATCTGTTCCGCCATCTTTTGCATCACTTAAATACTGAAAGCCGAATTGACCTTCCCAACCGGCATTTGTTTGAAAATGCCAGCGCTGCATAGCGTTGTAGGTTGTAAATTTTGGCATATCTATGAATCTGTCGTTATTAGCATCAAAGCCATGCTTGCGTGAACTTGCATGAAATAAATTGATTACAGAAACTTTATCACTTAAGGAAGTTCTGTAATTCAAATTACCTTCAAACCGCTGGTCGTAATCGGCATACATGTTTACAAAAAGTTTTTCCGTTTCAACTGTAAAGGGTTTTTTCAAATCAACATCAATCTGCCCGGTCATTGATTCAAATCCGTTTGCAACCGAGCCAATTCCCTTTGAAACATTGATTGACTGCACCCAAGTGCCTGGAATAAACGTCAAACCTACATTCGACATGAGTCCGCGTATGTATGGCAGATTTTCCATAGTTGTTTGAGTATAAACGCCGGAAAGTCCGAGCATTTCAATTTGCTTGGCTCCGGTAATAGCGTCTGTGAAAGAAACATCAATTGAAGGATTCGTTTCGAAGCTTTCCGAAAGATTGCAGCAAGCAGCTTTGTATAATTCTTTGTCCGTCATTATTCCTTTGTTTTCAATAGAGAGATAATCGGAAAAAGTGGTGCTTTGCTTGCCAACTACTTCAACATCGCTAAGCTTTGTCGCTTCACTTACTAAAATAATTTCAAGCGGTTCCGGATTTGAAACATGTGTCGTATCAACGCGGTAGCCAATCATGCTTGCAATTAAATTGTGGTATTCTTTTTTGTATGGGATAGAAAATTTTCCATCAACGTCTGTTGTAGTTCCAACTTTTGTGTCTTGCCAAAAAACGTTTACGCCCAAAAGCGGAACGAGCTTTCCTTCTTCGTCTTTTTCAACTACTCTGCCTTTCAGCGTTTGCTGTGAGTAGAGAAAAGCTGATGAAACAAGAAGAAGAAGCAAGATTAATTTGCTTCTCATTTTATTCTCCAAAATTAAAGTTGATTAGTGCGTTGTTGGGTTATCGCGGTACAAGCAGCACTTTGGCAATTTTGCATAAACAGCGTCATCAGCTTTGAACTTGTCTGTATCATGTCCAACTTCTGCGGCGCGGTGTTTAAGCGAATCAACTGTAATATAAGGAGAAAGGTAAGCCACCTTCATCATTTTTGTGGTTTTGTCCCACTTGGCAAACTTTACTTCTTTTATCTTCATCACTTTTTCTAATCTGGCTTTACACATTCCGCAGTTACCAGAAATCTTGAATTCGTCTTCAACAACTTTGCTTTCTTGTGCGTAGCTGAAGGATGAAGCAAATAATAAGACAGCGAATAATGAGATTAACTTTTTCATAAAACTCTCCTTGAGTAAAAATTTAAAATATAGTTAGATCAACAAACTACTGTGCTGAGATAGAGATTAAATACCTGATCTAAATAAGGAGAGTGCGGTTTGTTATGTATGCCGGATTACCCGGCGGCGAGTGAGATATTGAGTTATGTAAAGAAAAATTTTCTACTACTTCAGTCTGGTAAACTGTTTCTACCGGAATTAAAAGGTAATCAGAATTGGTTTGTTCTACAGTAATTTTTGCGGCAGCAAAATGAAGATCATTAAGCTTATGCGAAACAACTTGATCTGTGCAGCAAGGATTATCAACCGGTTCTTCCGAGCAGCATTCTGACGGTTCTTTTACTTTTTCGGTCATAACAATGCTAACCGAGTTTAATTTTTCACCGCAGAAATGGTAAGCAACAGTAAACCCAATTGTTGGGAGTAAGTATGCAAGAATGAACAATATGTGTACTAGCTTTTTCACATGTTAAATTTAGGGCTTCTACAGTTGATTATCGAGGAAAGTTTCTGAAAGTAGATATTACATGAAACTGAATATGTGCGGACGTATATCATCCGCACATAAGAGAAAAATTAATTTTGATTAAGAATAAGAGGCAATCCGCTTTTACCGGCGCCAATAACAACAATTTTGCTATTGTTAGATGCAGCAAGCTTTTCTGTTGCTTCAATTCCTTTCCACTGCAAAAGCTGGTCGTTGATACCACGGGAAACAATAGCCTGGAAATCAGCAATGCCTTTTGCTTCTATACGCTTGCGCTCGGCTTCTTGCTCTTCGCGCTTTAAAACAAATTGCATACGCTGGCTTTCTTGTTCCGATTTCAACTTTTCCTCGATAGCTGCGGTTAATCCTTGCGGAAGAATAATCTGGCGCATTGGCGCAAACTCAATAGTTATTCCCCTCGGTCCAACAAGTTTTTCAAGCTCGTTTTTTATTTCGAGAGAAAGTTGTTCGCGGGAAGCCGTGTACAACGCTTTTGCATCATACTTAGAAGTTACACCACGAACAACAGATCGAAATTGAGGAATCAGAATTATGTTTGCGTAATCTTCGCCAACTGTTTTATAAATCTTTGATGCATTATCCGGATCGAGGCTGTAGAGCAAACTAATCTCAAGCTGAACGCTTAATCCTTCCATCGAAGGAACATTCATTGTTTCTTTAATCTCTTGAGTTTTTATGCTGAACTTAACAACGTTTGCTAGCGGATTTACAAAGTTTACGCCGGCTTTAAGAGTGTTATCGCTAACATTGCCGAGAAAATCCACAACGCCAACTGTTCCAGCCGGAACAACTGTAAATAGTTTGAATAGAATAATTAATCCGCCAATTGCGTAGCCGGCAAAAGCGAATTTTGATTCTTTAAATTTTCCAGCTTTCTTTAGGTTTACGTAAGTCGCATAAGAAATTACTATTATCAGAATTGCAAAGATGAACAGCATATTCGCTCCTTTGATTGTTTGTAAACTTTATCTTCCTGGCGTTCTAAAAATTGGTCGCTTTAAGTTTTCAACGCAGAGTTCGCAAAGAAAACGCAAAGTCCGCAGAGAGTATTAATATTTTTAGAACCACCATTTATATAACCTTGTGTATCAATTTTACCGGCTGCGTTTTCTTTTGTGATACTTTGACCGCGCTCAGCAGCTTTTGTTTCACTTGTTCAACTTGATCTTTCTTATCGGTGAAAAGTTCTGCAATAACTTGTCCTTTCTTAATCTTGTCTCCAATCTTTGGATAGAAAATTATTCCTGCTTTCGGATCAATCTTATCAGTCATTGTCATTCTTCCGGCGCCAAGTTCAAGAGAAGCCATTCCGATCTCGAAATTGTTCATTGATTCAATATAGCCGGATTTAGCAGCTGTTACTTCAACATGAATTTTTGATTTGGGATATTTCTCTAGATTCTTTAGATAAGAAATATCTCCGTCTTGAAGTTTTGCCATTTCTAAAAACTTATCGAAAGCTTTGCCGTTATCAATCATAGCTTGAGAAATCTCCACACCTTCTTTAATAGATTTGGCTATGCCGCCGAGATAAATCATTGCGCCGGAAAGGTTGAGTGTAACTTCGAGCAGATCACTAACTTTTTCACCTTGAAGAACTTTTACGGATTCGTAAACTTCCAGCCAGTTACCAATATAATTGCCGAGCGGCTGGTTCATGTCTGTAATCATTGCAATTACTTTTTTCTTGAAAGCCTTCGCTGTGTTCACCAATGAATCCGAAAGAGCGAGAGAGTCTTCATACTTCTGCATGAACGCGCCGGAACCGGTTTTAACATCTAGCACAAGTGCGTCAATTCCTTCGGCAAGTTTCTTACTCATAATACTTGCGGTGATGAGAGGAATTGATTCCACTGTAGCTGTAACATCACGAAGTGAATAAATCAGTTTATCAGCCGGAGCTATTTCTTTTGTCTGTCCAATTAAAACAGCGCCGCATTTTTTAATTACGCTTTTGTAGCGTTTGAGATCAAGATCGGTTCGGAAGCCGGGAATCGCTTCAAGCTTATCAAGCGTTCCGCCGGTATGCCCAAGTCCGCGCCCGCTAATCATTGGTACTCTCAATCCCGCAGCCGCAACAATTGGAGCGAGGATTAGAGAAGTCTTATCGCCAATTCCGCCGGTAGAATGTTTATCTACCTTAATTCCCTTAATGGAGGAAAGGTCAATCACTTTTCCACTGTAAAGCATTGCTTTAGTTAAAGCAGCAGTCTCTTGCTTAGTCATTCCTTTTAGGTATGCCGCCATTAAGAATGCGGAGAATTGGTAATCTGGAATTGTCCGGTTTGTAAAATTGGTGATTAGATATTGAATTTCTTGTTCGGTCAGTGGATTGCCGTTTCGTTTTTTACGGATGAGTTCTACTGTATTCATTTAGGTTCCAAGTTTTATAAGAATTCGTGAAAAAGTTAGCTTGAAGCTTGAAGCCAACTCTATTAACTTGCTCACACAAAATTAAACTAAAAGAGGAAAACATGTTCGATTCCAATTACAAATTCACTTGCGTTGACCGCTTTCTTAAATATGTAAAAGTTGATACACAGTCGAACGA
>DAIEQT010000262.1 GCA_027347545.1 Ignavibacteria bacterium
AATGATCCGATGCTGATTCAAATATCGCTCGGCGTTTTTCTTGCAGCAGCTCTAACGGATTGGTACGATGGCTGGCTTGCGCGTAAATTCAAGTACATTACTGAGTGGGGAAAGTTTATGGACCCGCTAGCTGATAAAATACTAACCTCAACAGCTTTCTTCGGATTTGTATCTCTTGGTATTCTTCAGTTTTGGATGGTCCTTGCAATAGTAATTCGCGATTTTCTAATTACACTTCTGCGTGCTTATGCCGACTATAGAAAAGTTTCATTTACTACTAGCAATCTTGCAAAATGGAAAACATTTTCACAGATGTTTTTCCTTTATTACTTACTTATTCTTTACACTTTGAGAACAGTGCCATCTTTAAATCAAAATTATTCATCACTCTTCGCTTCACTGTTAAATCAAGAATTAATATTTTGGATTATGCTGGCTGTTACTTTATTTACTTTGATTACCGGAATAACTTATTTATTCAGCAATAGATTTCTAATTAAGGCTCTATTTACCCGTGCAAATTAATTTTTTCGAAAAGCTGATAGGTTCCGGTTTCTACACCGGCTATGTTAAAAAGGCGAGTGGTACATTCGGCAGTTTAGCTGGCTTGGTTATTTACTTAATTCCCGGCTTCGAAAATCCATCCATCATGATTTTCTTTATCACACTGTTCATTCTCATAGGATTACCGATTGCTAGAAAGTTCGAAGTAATTTATGGCGAAGACCCAAAAGAATATACCAATGATGAAGTTATAGGAATGTGGATTACATTATTATTCATCCCTAAAAAAATATGGTGGATGCTTCTTGGCTTTTTGATTTGGCGAGCGATGGATATAATTAAACCATTTCCAGCTCGTAAATTAGAATCTGTTAAAAATGGTTGGGGCGTTATACTTGACGACATCATGGCGGGAATATATTCCTTTATCTTGCTTCAACTAATAATATTTTACTTCAATAAGATTGTAGGCTAACAGAGGAAATGAGAGCACACATAATTACGATAGGGGATGAAATATTAATCGGGCAAGTTGTTAATTCAAATGCGGCTTGGATTGGTGAACGCTTGACTAATATTCAAGTTGATGTACACGGAACAAGTGTTGTTGGTGATGACCAGCGGCAGATTATGCAAGAGTTTAAGCGAGTAACAGATGCTTACGATCTAGTTCTCGTTACAGGTGGTTTGGGTCCTACTCACGATGATATTACAAGAAAATGTATTGTGGATTTTTTCAAAACACAATTAGTTGTTGATGAAGATGTTTTGAACGACATCAAAAAGTTTTTTGAAATTCGTGGGAGAACATTGACTAAAACTAATGAAGATCAAGCGTTGGTGCCGCAATTATGCACTCCAATTAGAAACCCGCGCGGTACAGCTCCAGGAATATGGATTGAAAAAGATGATAAAATATTTGTTGCAATGCCGGGCGTTCCAATCGAAATGAAAGGAATGATGGAGAGTTTTGTTCTTCCTCGTTTGGAAACCAAAGTAGAAAAGAAAAAAATATTTGTAAGAAAAAACCTTCTCGTCACCGGAATTCCTGAGTCAATGCTATTCGATAGACTTGGAAACATTGATGAACTGCTTGAAGGAAATAGAATGGCTTTTTTGCCAAATCAGTTTGGCGTTAGAATGAGATTGACAGTTGAGGGTGAAACTGAAGAAGCGGCTCAAAATAAATTAGATGAGATTGAGCAGAAGATTCGCTCTATAGTTGGCAGATATATTTACGGAAAAGAGGAAGATACATTGGAAGAAGTTGTTGCTCGACTTTTAATAGATAGAGGATTGAAACTTTCAATAGCTGAATCATGTACGGGTGGATTAATTGCCAATCGCATAACTAACATTAGCGGCAGCAGTCAATTTTTTGAACGGGGTGCAATCACATACAGCAATGCGTCGAAAGTCGAACTTCTTCATGTGAGCGAAGATTCAATTCAGAAAAATGGGGCAGTAAGTTTAGAAGTTGCTAGACAAATGGCAGAGGGTATTAAAGCTGTTAGCGGTACAGATATTGGAATAGGTGTGACGGGAATATTAGGTCCGACTGGCGCAACAGAAACAAAGCCGGTTGGCTTGGTTTATATCGGCTTGTGCGATGATAAGATTTGTACAGCAAAAGAATTTAAATTTGGCGATGATAGGTTATTGAACAAAGATCGTGCATCTCAAGCTGCGCTGGAAATGCTTCGCAGAAATCTTCTCGGAATACCGTACGATGATTAGACTTTTTGTTGCTCTGGAAATTCCAGAAGAAGTACTTTCTGTTGTACTTTCAGAAAGAGATAAAGTTATTGGTTATGAAAATAACATTCGTTGGGAACCAAAAGAGAAACTTCATATCACCCTGAAGTTTCTTGGAGACACAAAAGATTCACTCGTAGAACAAATTTGCTATGGATTGGAAACAGGTGTTAAGAAAATAAAACCTTTTAGATTAGAGCTAAATAAGTTTGGTGTCTTTAGGCGCGGTGGCGATCCTAAAATTTTGTGGATTGGAATGAAAGAGAGCAAATTGCTCTCAAATTTTGTAGATGAGATTGAAGAATCATTTTGTAAATTTGGCTATACCAAAGAGAAAAGGAAATTTAAGCCTCACGTTACATTACTCAGATTCAGGGGCGGCGAGAACACAGAGAAAATCTTAAAATTGCTGGAAGTTAATCTTCCATCTCTTAGTTTTTATGCTAAGAAAGTTTCTTTATTCAAAAGCGAATTAAGACAGAGCGGATCTGTTTATACTGAATTAAAAAGTTTTCAAATAGAAAATTAAAAAGGAGAATTTATGTCAACGGACAAAGATCAAAGAATTAAAATTCTAGAAGACACAATAAGTAACATCGAGAAGCAATTTGGTAAAGGTACAATTATGAAGTTAGGAGCCGGTGTAATAGCCCCTGTGGAATCAATTCCTACCGGTTCACTTTCACTCGATTATGCTTTA
>DAIEQT010000297.1 GCA_027347545.1 Ignavibacteria bacterium
ACCGCAAGGAAAAAGAATAAACTTTTTTACTGCAATGGGTTTGATGCTTGGTTTAGCCGGTGTAGCAATGATTTTTGGCGGCGACTTTCACAAGCTATTTGATAAATCATACTTTGGCGGTATAATGGGATTAATGCTGGCTGAAGTTTGCTGGGCAGCGGGAACGCTTTATTCTAAGCACAAAAAAATTACTGTCCATCCGTTGATGGGTGCCGCCGGGCAAATGGTTTTTGCCGGAGTTGTGATAACAATTTTAGGATTGCTGCTTGGCGAGGCAAGCCAATTTCATTTTACCAACTCTAGTTTTCTAGCTTATTTATATTTAGTTGTTTTTGGTTCACTTCTCGGTTACGGTTCCTACGTTTATGCAATCGCGCATTTGCCGGTTTCACTTGTATCAACGTACGCTTACATAAATCCAATCATTGCGCTTTTTCTAGGGTGGCTTGTTTTAGGCGAACTAATTTCCATTTGGGTTGTAATTGCTTCTGTTGTGATTTTAGCTGGTGTAACTTTAGTTAAGAAGGGAAGCGAGCAGAGTTAATCTGCCCGCTAATTGTTAATTCATGTTGGATAGCAAGAAACCTTTTTCGGTTTTGATAAAAGAAAATTCAGTTACAAGTTTTTGATCACCGCTAACAAAGCTTACTTCGATTGAATGAATTTCTTTTTCTCCATCTTTCTTTACACTTGGCGCACCAAAATCATATTTGGAAGAAAGCTCTATCAATGCAGAAATTTTCTTGCATATTCTTTTCACTTGTGTTAATTCATCTTTGTTGGAAGAATTAAACGCCTCTTTTTGAATACGTGTTTTATCTTCACCTTCGTAGGCAATTAACGCGGCAGCTTTCTCGTACGATTTAGATTTGCTTAGATCAAATAAGCTAACAAGATTACTTTTAACATCACTGTTTTGTGCAAATACTGCACTAGAAACTGAACTGACAAAGATTAAAAGCGCAGTTACTAATTTTATTCGGTTCATCTTTTCTCCTTTTTGAACCGGCTTAACTTTATGTAGCCGGTCTTCAACATTGTTGCTTCTTAGAAAACTAAATACAGCTTTTGTTCCATAAAGAAATTCATTTGTGAGTTAGATAACTAGTAAGTGAAGTGTTTTATTTGCTCACCTTTATGACCAATTTCCGTCATAGCTTCTATACCGATCTGCAAATGGAGATCAACAAAATTTTGGGTGACTTTTTGATCGGATTCTTCTGTTTTCACACCTTCTGGAATCATAGGTAAATCGGAAACAAGCAAAAGAGCGCCGCGAGCTATTTGGTTTGCGTAACCAACAATGAACATTGTTGCGGTTTCCATATCAATTCCAATAGCACCAATCTTGTTTAGGTATTTTTTGAAATCGTCGTCCCATTCCCATAAGCGTCTGTTAGTTGTGTAAATGACGCCGGTTCTATATTCTAATTCCTTCTCAATAATCTTTTCTGAAACGAACTTGTGCAGTTTGAAAGAAGGAAGTGCTGGAACTTCCGGTGGAAAATAATCATTACTTGTTCCATCGCCTCTAATTGCAGCCGTAGGTAAAATAAAATGCCCAATTTCTGTAGAGCCTTTTAAGCCGCCGCATTTACCAAGGAATAAAACTCCTTTCGGATTGCGTGCACTTAGTAAATCCATAATAGTTGCTGCATTAGCAGATCCAATTCCAAAATTTATTATTGATAAACCGCTGCTGTTAGTTGCGGTTTTCATTGGTCGTCCCTCGCCTTTAATTTCACATCCGAAACGTTCGGCAAACTTTACAACGTAATTCTGAAAATTGGTAAGAAGCATGTAATCGCCAAATTCATCTATTTGAGATCCGGTGTAACGCGGCAGCCAGTTTTTTGCTATCTCTAATTTCGTTTTCATGTTATTTCAATTCTATCCTTTGATATTTATCAGTTATTTGTGTTTTCTTTTCGTTCAAGTAGGAATTGATTTTTAAAGCAATCCATCCAAAAAGATAACCTAAAGCCGCGCCAATTAAAGCCCCGCCAATTACATCGGATGGATAATGAACTCCAACATAAGGTCTTGAAAAAGCTTGTAGTGAAGCAACGGTGTAAAACCAAACCCTGTACTTGGGAAAGAGCATCGAGAAAAATACAGCTGCTGCAAAATTATTTACAGCGTGTGATGATGGGAACGAGAAAGATTCTGTACAAGTAACCAGAATATTTACATGGTCAAGAACGTTGCATGGTCTTACCCGCTCTAATAAGTTCTTCAATAGAGAACTGCTTATCTGATCTGTAGCAGTAACTAAGAAAACTAATACAACAGCTGCTATTCTGCCTAATCTTCCCCCCTTAGTGATCATTAGAAGGAATAAAATTAGATATGCCAAATACCAGTTCTTCAGGTCCGTAATAAATGGAAAAAATTTATCAAAGACCGGATTTGATAATGATTGATTAATAAAGTAAAAAACCTTAACATCTATTTGGTAAAGAAAGTCCAATGTGGTCTCGCTAACACGTTAATTGATATTTACTGCAAATTTATTTATCTAAGCTCCGAAAAATTTAGAATATTAGCGAGTATTTTTTTAATGCATCTTATTCTTAATTTAACATACATACTATCTATTGATTATTGTCAAATAAATCATGCAGACACCTTAAGTGACCTTACAAAGAAGTAAAAATAGCACTGAATTTAGAAGGTACGAGTTCTTCAAAGAGGAGAGCAAAAAGTCTTTAATAGCTCCTTTTCAGGCACTGGCAAAATTTACATCTGTTGCCGGGATTTTAGCAATGGTTCTCGAAGTCCGCTATTTTGCAGAGCACAGTATCTGGATTTACGAATCACGCTTAACTTCAATACTAATAGCTTTCTTACTACTTGTAACATCTTACACTAAGTTTGGGAAAAAACATCCGGTTTTTCTTGTCCACATTTTACTTTTGGATATTGTCTGCTCCTTTGGCGTGATGATTTATCTTATTCCGGATACTCTGATTTTTAATTCCCAGATTATCAGCCTAATCATTTTTGTGGCAGCACTTTTT
>DAIEQT010000300.1 GCA_027347545.1 Ignavibacteria bacterium
CGGTTTTACGATCGCATAATCCGTAACGAAAAAGAACTTTTTAATGTTAGAAAGTATATCGAGCAAAATCCGCTGAAATGGGAGTTTGAGAAAACCCAGCCGGAAAATATTTTTATGTAGAATAGCTGCGCTCGGTCCGGTTTTCTACGTTCTCTTTCAAAACACCTACATTTCTTATACGCTCTACCGCTTCAACTCAAAACGGAACTAAAAACTTCTTTATTCGTCAGAAAAAGACATCAAAACTTTTTTGTTTGAAGTTCAAATCCAATCTGTTAATTTAAAGACAACAAGTCCGCCCGGAACGCGGAAGAAAGGTGTGCCAGAATGAAGAAGTTCTTCAAAGTCATTCTATATATAGTTGGGGGAATTGCGGCTTTACTCGCAGTATTTTTGATCTACTTCAATTTATCATATCCAAAAGTAGATCCGCCATCCAACGAAAAAGTTGAGATCACTCCGGCAAGATTAGAGCGCGGGAAATATTTAGCAAACCATGTAACCGTTTGCATAGATTGTCATTCCACACGAGATTGGAGTAAACTTTCCGGTCCAATTATGCCTGGTACGTTTGGTAAGGGAGGAGAAAAGTTTGGAAAAGAAGTTGGCATTCCAGGAACGCTTTACGCTAAAAACATTACACCAGCTTCAATTGGTGATTGGAGCGATGGCGAATTAATGAGAGCAATTACTTGTGGAGTAAACAAAAAGGGAAGCGCATTCTTTCCTTTGATGCCTTATCTCTCTTACAATCAATTAACAAAAGAAGATTTGTATTCTCTTGTGGCATACGTTCGTTCGCTTCCTTCAATCAAATACGATGTGCCGGAAGGTTTGCTCGATTTTCCTCTTAACTTGATTGTGAAAACCATGCCGCCGAAATCTTTTAATCCTTCTCCAGAACCGGATAAAAATAATCCGGCGAAGTACGGAGAGTATTTAGTAAAAATTTCTGCTTGCTTTGACTGCCACACCGAATCGGTTAAGGGTGAATTTAAAATGGAGAAGGCATTTGGCGGCGGAGCTGAATTTATATTTCCCGCTGGAGTTGTTCGCTCAGCTAATATTACTCCGGAAGAAGTAAGCGGAATTGGAAAGTGGAGTAAAGAACAGTTTGTTTCCCGTTTTAAATCTATGGATCCGGACAGTGTACAAATTCCTTCGCTTGATATTAAGAAGGATTTTAACTCGCCAATGCCATGGACAATGTATGCGGGAATGACGCGTGAAGATTTAAGTGCGGTTTATGAATATTTGCGAACTCTAAAGCCAATTAAAAACGCTGTTGTTAAGTTCACACCTAAAATGTAACAAATAAAAAACCCCGGTGTTTTCCGGGGTTTCCTTTTTCTAATCTAACGACTAAGTACTCTGTACTAAATACTATTTGGTTACTTCAAGAATCCAATCCTTCACAATCTTGAGAGCATCTTCGCTGAATGTTGTTTCTATTGTTGAGTATTCTGCCGGCGCTCCCGTTGTTGCCGGTTGGAATAAATGATTCAATCCCGGTAGTTCAATTGTTTTGAAATTTTTATTTCCGCCGGTTTTTAATGCTTTTTCAATCTCAGGCAAATTTTGTTTTGGATCAACTTGTAAATCTTTTTCACCATTTAATGCAAGAACCGGAACTGTTACTTGTTCCAGAGTTGGTTTGGGATCGTACTTGATAAAGAATCTGAACCATGGACTGAGTATTTGTTTAATATTTCTATCAAACGATTCTTTCGAATTTTCCGGTTTCTTCTTCTCTTCATCACTCATCTTGCTTATATCATCATTGTACATAGCCAGCAATTTGTTAAACATTTGCAAACTGTCGGTTTCTTCCGCAACAACATTAAAGATGCGCATGTTTTCGTTCTTCGCCTTTTGAACATCTTCTTCCTTACTTCCATTAGCACGTAAAATTAATTCTGTCTGAAGAACAATAACATCTTTTCCGGAAACGCCGGGACCGGCAAGCAAAACAATAAACGAAACATCGCTTGAGTTTACCGCGCACATCGGGGCAATCAATCCGCCTTCACTATGTCCGGCAATACCAATTTTCTTTGCATCTACTTCTTTGCGTGTTTTTAGATATTCAACTGCTGCTAAAGCATCTGTCGCAAAATCTACGCTAGTTGCGGCAGCAAAATTACCTTTAGACTTTCCAATGCCTCTATCATCAAAACGAAGAACCGCAATTCCGTTACGGGTTAAGTAATCGGAAATAACAAGAAACGGTTTGTGTCCGAGCAAAGATTCATCTCTGTCTTGCGGACCGGAACCGGTAACCATAACGACTGCCGGATATTTTCCTTCACCCTTTGGAAAAGTAAATGTACCGGCTAGCGTAATATTAGCTTCTTTGTTTTCGAAAGTAATTTCTTCTTCGTTGTATTCGAAAGGTTTCTTTGGCATTTGAGGACGTTTAACTTCTGTAAGCTTGTCAATTTTTTTCAACGTTAGCGGCATATTCATTCGGCTTTGAGCAAATTTTCCTCTAACAAGCGCGCTGTCTTTTATAAACGCTCCGCTAAAAGAAGCCCCAATATTTTTTATCTCGAATTTGAGAGAATCGTCCGTAACAGAAGTATAGGTTGTTGGTATATTTAAAGCTCCTTGATCCGGACTATCAAGATCGGCGTGGTGAGTTTTGTCTTCCGTTTGATAAATCTTAAGAACCAGCCTCAGTTCTACAGCACCAATTTTTAGTTTTCCTTCCCAAAGGCTTTCATATTTTTTTTCTGTCTGCTGAGCAAACGAATTAACCGCTATCACCACCATCAAAACAAAAGCATAAAGAATCTTTTTCATTTAAATCTCCTTATTGAAACAACGAATAAATCAACGTCATTTCGAGCGCCCGCTCCGACTCATCGGAGACGAGGCGAGTAGTCGAGAAATGCTTACATGAAGTCACGCTTCGATTAAGCTCAGCATGACTTCATAGTAATCCATCAATTAATTTTTGGTACAGCACCAAGAACATCCGTGATTGAAAGGTTTTTAATTTCTCCAAGGTTGAGAGCTTTTATTCCTTCTTCAATTTTGATTTTATCGCCAACCACAACAACTATCATTTGTTCCGGAACAACATATTTCTTTGCGGCTGTTGTAACTTCGCCGTTAGTAACTTTTAATACACTCGACACATAATTATCAAAGTAGTTTTCCGGTAAATTGTATTGAACCATTTCGTCTAACTGTCCGGCGACTTCTGCAACTGTTTGAAAATTTCCCGGATAGCTTAACGCAACAAGGTTTTTCCCTCTGTTAAGTTCATCAGCCGGAATTGTTTCCCGAATTCCATTCAGCTCTTTGAAAAACTCAACTAAAGCTTTATCAGTTACTTCTGTTTGAACAGAAGAGCTTGCTGTAAAACTTCCCGGAATTGGTCTGAATGCAAAGCGTGAAGAAGCGCCGTAAGTGTAACCGTGAACTTCGCGCAAATTGTTATTTAGACGT
>DAIEQT010000314.1 GCA_027347545.1 Ignavibacteria bacterium
TGGGAACGGAACCGCTCCTGGTGTTTTCGTAAGATTTCCACTTGTCTAGCTTCTTCATAGACTATACTGAGCGGTTTCCCCTCAATTTCTTCACGCGGTTTCTCCACCATTTTGCAGTACGCATTATTGGTCAATACCACAATGCCCTCTTCATTTGTTAGCCGCATTCCATCTGTAGCTTTTTCCCAGACTAACCGGAACCTCAACTCACTTCCACGCCGCATTTCTTCAGCATGTTTTTGTTCGGTAATATCCTTTACCATTCCGCGTACTATTGGCTTAGTAACACCTTTGGTTCGAAGTGTATTGTTATATTCCCATATTCTCCTTTCACCGGTTTTAGTTTGAATTGCCATAAGACCATTGGCTTTACCTATTGCATATATCTTTTTCAGATACGCATTAAATATTCTTCTGTATTCAGGAACAAGGATATCCAGCATATTCATCTTTAACAATTCATTCTCGGAATAACCTGTAACATGCACTGCGGCTTTATTTACAGACAACAAGGTTCCATCTTGATCATGAGTACAAATAAGGTCGCTGCTATTTTCAACCAAATCGCGGAAACGATCTTCGCTTTCAATCAATGCCCTTTCGGCGTCCTTTTTTTCTTTTCGCAGTGCAAATTTTGTCAGTACTTCCCTTACTGCAAACGGCAGTCTGGTAAGATGTTCTTTAATTATATAATCATCGGCACCGGTTTTCATGCACTCTACAGCTGTTTCTTCATTGATTGAGCCGGTAAAAAGTATGAACGGAATGGATGGATAATTCTCTTTGATAAATTTCAGTGCTTGCATCCCGTTATACTTAGGCAAGGAATAATCGGAAATGATTATATCCGGGGCGAACTTAATAACCTGCGCTTGCAGTTCTTCTTTAGTTTCCACTCTGATAGACGAAAACTCCAATCCACTGTTTATTAATTCGCGAACGGCAAGTTCTTTGTCGGCTTCCATGTCTTCCAGAAATAATATTTTCAGTTGTTTTTCGAACATCATATATCACCGTAAAGAAATTAATAATATTTAGAATTAGAAAACCATACAAAAACCGAAGTTGTACAATACAGAGCATTTATTCATGCTTTTTATACTATTTTTTCCACAACTGATTTTATTCATCATAGGTACTTCTTGTAATTCTCAAGTTACCAGCAAGTTCTTCTCTGATAGGCATTGCTAAATAGAAAGTAGCTCCGGCATTTAATTCACCTTCAGCCCAAACTCTACCGAGATGTCTTTCTGCAATCCGTTTAACAATAGCTAAGCCAACTCCAGTACCTTCAAACTCAGTTTCGCCGTGTAATCTTTGGAATGTACCAAACAACTTATGTTTATAAGTGGAATCAAAGCCAACACCGCTATCGGATATGCTGTAAACTAATTCTCCATCAATTCTAGTAGCCCTAACTTCTATCTCTCTCTTCTCTTTAGGCATTGTATATTTAATTGCGTTGGAGATTAAGTTTGTCCACAATTGTTTCATCATTGTCGGGTCGCCATAGCAGTCCGGCAAAGTGTTAATCTTAAACGTAAAGGCATTTTTTTGCTGAGCCGGAATCAACTCATCGTAAATATTTGTAATCATGCCTGTAATATTAATTGAAGCCATGTTAAGGTTAACTCTCGCTACTTTCGATAAAGATAAAAGATCCGTAATCAAACGGTCCATCTTTTGAGAATTGTCTCTAATCACTTTAAGATGCCTCTTTCCTTCATCATCAAGAATTGAGGAATAATCTTCTTCTAAGAATTTCGAAAATCCGTTAATAGCTCTTAACGGAGCCCGCAAATCGTGAGAAACAGAATAAGCAAACGACTCCAATTCCTTGTTGGAAATTTCAAGCAATCTCGTTCGTTCTTTGATTCTATCATCCAATTCTTCATTCAATTTGTAGAGTTCTTCTTCGGCTAATTTTCTATCCTCTTCATGTTCAATAAACTCAATTGCAAACGATACATCAAGAGCAAGTTCGGACAACAGCTTCATCTCCTTTTCATCGAAAAAATGTGGAGTATCCGAATAGAGTGCGATAAGACCAATTTTTACTTTGTTTACAATTAGCGGCAAGAATACAAATGACCGGCATTTTGATTTTATGATGTCATCATGAAATGATATCTCAGGACATTCGTTGCTTATGTCATTACAAATTATATTTTCTTTTTCCATAATAATTCTGCATACAACGGAGTTATCTTTTTTTAACAACAATTCTTGTAAAGATAACCGGTATGCTACGTCCCCGTTGAACGATTGCTGAATAATGTTAGTGCGGCTTTCATTGAAGAGACCGACCCAAGCCATTTCAAATTTCCCATCTAAAATGGCTATCTTTGTAACCTCACTAAAGAGAATTCCTTTATCGGGTATGCGGACAATAGCCTGATTGATATTACTCAGCACCGCATACAACCGGTTTAGCTTCCTTATCTGCTCTGCACCTTCAAAACGCTCTTTATAATATTGTATTTTTTGTCTCCTAAAGAAAAAACCGAAACCCGCACCCGAGCTTAGTATTAATACAAATACGGTAGTCATAATCGCAAAGAATATTTGCCTCACCGGATGATAAACTTCGTCCCTGTCTATACGGGCAACAATAAACCAGGGCGAATTTGGAATTGAATTTACACTTGCAATTACTTCAACTCCGCGATAGTCTAAACCCTCAACAATCCCGGTTACACCCAAAGCAGCTTTTACAGCAGGTATTTGAGTAGCACTTATTGGTTTTTTAACTGTAAGAACACTATCCTTATTGAATCTGAGCTCATTCAAATAAACTATTTTATTGCCTTCTCTACGTAACAGAAATGTTTCAGCGCTTTGGCTTGGTACAGGCCATTTCTTAATCAGTGGATACAAATATTCTTCCGGATCAATCCTTATCGCGAGAAATCCAATCAACTCTTTTCCATCTGTAAAGTCGAATAGCGGGACAGTAATCCGCAAGAGAGCTCTTTCCGCCTTTTCATTTCTATGAAAATCCAGGAAGTTAATTCTGCCGGATTCACCGGTTTCTTTTAAATGTAGCTGAAATGAAGCGGAATGATTTGATGGAACGTCCGGGTACTTTAATAATTCTTTTCCAGAGACGCTATGGAGACAAACCAGATCATACGAATACGCTGATACCAAACGGTTGAGCCAAATTTGAATCTTCTTTTGGGCATCAGCATCATTTTCGTTTTGGATTAATTGCCTTACTAAACCTGAAAAATTCGGATTATTGAAAAATAAGGTGGCGTCTCCTAACCGTTCGCCCCTCCAATGCTTTATTTCATTTATTTTTAGATCAGTAACGGATAGCAGAACCCTTTCAACCTCTTTTCTATGATTGGCTTCATAGCTTTTAAAGTATGAGTATCCGGCAGTCATCAACCCGACTGTTAAGACTAAATACAATAACGCTAAAGTAAAAAATGTTCGTTTATCAAAAACATCACTTTGTTCTTGCATAAACAAAATATTGGTGCCAAAAACCGTTGAGTTTGCTAAACCAAAGAATAAAATTGAAAATGAAGTTGTTAAAGCCGGTGGAATAAAAGCACCGCCATAGAATAACGGCACTCCAAAAATATATAAGAGAATTAGAATGAAAGATATAATAGCTGTTAACGCAGATAATATATATCCATAGATTCTTACTTTCTTTTGAATTGAAGAAGGTTGAGCTAACAAGACCGAAGTGCCGATTAGAATTAAGCAAAAGGCAGTTACCGGCGACATATGACCGAGAACAAACCGGTTCTCATCAAAAGATGTTGCCAGCCATAAATGCTCTACATCCAAACGGATATTGTTGAGGGAAATAAATAAAAAGAGAGCCGATAATACTATGCCCGCGATATTAACTATTCTGGCAACAGTTAATATGTTCTTAGAAGAAGTTGCATTGTTATAGATTAACAGCACAATACCAAATAGCAAAAACAAAGAAGCAGTACTCAAAGCCATTGGTATATAAGCACTGTTAAAACTTGCTAGCAACAAATTATGTGTAGCCCACCCGATGCAAGCCAATATTGCCAAAGCTATTGTAACTAACGCAAAGCCGTTTACAAGAATATTGACTCTCTTGCTCTCCCCGTTATAATCCTTACCCATCTCCTCCCCTCCCTTACTAAAGTTAGAAGGCCCCTTGTGTTTAGGTTACTGCTGTTAAAACCTCATTCCGTTTTCTTTACTCTGTGATAGTAAATTGAATTTAGTAATAACTTATCTTTTTTACTATTGATTTATTTTCTTAAGTATGTTCCGAATACCGCCACATCTTACGCTAACTATTGGGCGCTTCTAAAAATTACAATTTTCTTGGCGCTCTTTGCGTTTTCTTAGCACCTGCCTGCCGCAGGCAGACCATTTGCGTGAACTATTTTAAAACAACAGTTTTTAGAAGTGCCCTAATGTGTAATTCAAAAACTTCAACTAAGAAGCATCATTCGCTTTTAGCAAAACTTTAACCGGCTCTCTAATACCTTTGATTTTAGAATAGTTTTGAAGTTTTAGAATATATACTTCGCTAAGCGCTGTTCCTTTCGAAAGAATTTTATAATTAGTGTTATCAATCAAATCGGCAGCCAATATCATTCCGTTTTTCAGCTCCGCCAGCTTAATTGATTTGACAATGTAACCATCTTGAGCTCCGGCTACTTCCGCCTCTAAAACTTCGAGTATTGCCGGATCGTATTGGTCTCTCTCTTCAAGTATATATTTAATAGCTTCCTGTTCATTAATTCCTTTCTCAACCAGAAAAAAATAGTCATTTAAAACTCTTAATATTTTGGGAATGAACAACAAATGTTCATCGGAAAGCAAGCTGCTTTTAAGTGACAAATCGCCATAAGGCAAATACTGCATAGAAATTCCCTCTGCAATTTTTTCCAAGCGAGGAATATTCTTCAATAATGTCTTACCAACTTCAGCTTGTTTAAAAAACATATCTTCTTCCGCATTTGTCAACTCAAGCCCGTTAAGCCGTTTTTCTAAAACTTCGCCCGGAATGCCGATGCATCCAATTTGTGAAAGGAGGCATGCTATTTCTACTTCCCACGAATCGGGCATATTCATTCTTTTCATAATCTTTTTTGCATGATCACGAATTTGAAGCGACCTATTAAAAACCAGCGGATTAGCAGCTGCCAAAATATCAATTAACACTTTTATACTTCCCTTTAGTGTT
>DAIEQT010000320.1 GCA_027347545.1 Ignavibacteria bacterium
CGTGGATGTTGGTGTTATGCTTCAAGGCGCACCGCAGCCAACACTTGTTGCCAACGTGGTGGATATTTCACGTGTAAAAGTGAAAGTGAATATTTCCGAAACTGATGCGGTGATTTTGAAAACCGGCGACCCGGTTAAAGTAACTGCCGATGTTTATCCGGGCGTGGTTTTTAGTGGAAGAATTGAATCAATCAGCAACAAGTCTGATGAAGCGCATACATATCCAACAGAAATTTCTATTGTAAATCAAAACGCGCATCAGTTGAAAGCGGGAATGTTTGTACGCGCAGAATTTTCTTCCATGAAAGATAGAGATGCAATTGTTGTACCGCGTTCGGCTTTGGTTGGCAGCGTTAAAAATCCGCAAGTATTTGTTGTTGAAAATGGAATTGCTAAACTCAGAAATCTAACTATTGGAACCGAATCGGGAACAGACATTCAAGTAATCGGCGGATTAACCGTAGGCGAAGTTTTAATTGTGAATGGTCAGAACAATTTAGTGGATAACACTAAAGTTGCGATTCTCAATAAGTAAAAGGAATTAGAAAAATGACAATTACAGAATTATCAATAAAGCGTCCATCGCTAATTATAGTTGTGTTTGCGGCTTTAATGGCGCTTGGACTATTCAGTTACTCTAAGTTGAAGTATGAATTGCTGCCTAAATTTTCTCCTCCAATTCTTACTATTACAACAATCTATCCGGGCGCTTCACCAAACGAAGTTGAAACCGGCGTAACCAAAGTTATTGAAGATGCTGTTGCCGGAATGGATAAAGTTTCCGAAGTGCGCTCTTCTTCTCTTGAAGGTGTTTCGTTTGTTGTTATTGAATTACTGCAATCTGCAAAGACCGATCTATCGCTGCAAGATGCGCAGAGAAAAATAAATGAAATAATAACTAAACTGCCTACAGATTCGAAAACACCGATTGTTACAAAATTTGCGCTGGATGAAATTCCAATTCTAAGAATGGGTATTACAGCAGATATGGATTCGCGGCTGCTCTATCAGTTTGTAAAAGATAGAATTCATCCGCAGTTGTCTCGTGTCCCGGGAGTTGGTCAGGTAACATTAATCGGCGGTGATCAGCGCGAAATAAAAGTTAATCTCGATCTGCAAAAAATAAAAGGTTTCGGACTTTCGATAATGCAGGTAACACAATCAATTAAAGCCGCCAACTTAGATTTTCCGACCGGGAAGGTTAAAGATCAAGATGGACAGTTCATTGTTCGTATTGCCGGAAAGTTAAGTTCTGTTGATGAATTACGTTCGTTGCCGGTTGGAGTTTCAAAGCAAGGCGGAATCGTAAAACTTTCCGACATAGCCGAAGTTGAAGACGGCATCAAAGATTACAGCAATATTTTACGTCTTAACTTCAAAAATACAGTTGGTATTTCCATTCAAAAACAATCAGACGCAAACGCTGTTGAAGTTGCAAGACTTGTTAAGAAGGAACTCAAAAATATTGAAGACCAATATTCCTCTTCAAATCTGAAATTTGAAATTGCAGCCGATGGCTCCATCTTTACAATAGATGCAGCAAATGCCGTTAAGGAAGATTTGTCTATAGCTATCCTTCTTGTAGCTATGGTAATGCTAATGTTCTTGCACAGTGTTCGTAACTCATTTATAGTGCTGCTTGCAATTCCAGCTTCTCTTATTTCTACATTTATTGCAATCTATGCGTTCGATTTCTCTTTGAACTTGATGACGCTGCTTGCTCTTTCGCTTGTGGTCGGTATTCTGGTGGATGACTCGATTGTGGTTCTTGAAAACATATATCACTACCTTGAAAAAGGAGAAGACAGAAAAATTGCTGCACTCAAAGGTAGAAATGAAATCGGTTTTGCCGCACTCGCTATTACATTCGTGGATGTTTCCGTGTTCTTGCCGCTTGCTTTGGTAGGTGGAATCGTTGGAAATATTCTTCGTCAGTTCTCAATTGTAATTGTTATCTCAACCTTGATGAGCTTGTTTGTTTCATTTACTCTTACTCCGCTTCTTGCTTCCCGCTTTGGTAAGTTGGAGAGATTAACTAAAGCTACAATACTCGGAAGATTCGCGTTATGGTTTGAAAAAGAATTCCACGCCTTCACGGATAAATATATTCAAGTGCTAAAGTGGAGTTTTAAAAACAGAGGTAAAGTTTGGATTATCACTATTGTCCTTTTCGTTGCTGCTATCGGACTCGTTCCTTTTGGTTTAATCGGCGGCGAATTTATGAAGCAGGTTGACCGTGGAGAGTTTGTTGTTAACGTAGAGCTTAAGCCGGGAACTCCAATTGAAGAAACAAATAAAATTTCCCAGAGAATAGAAGGCATTCTTGGTAAAATTCCGGAAGTGCAAAAACTCAACGCTAATGTTGGCAGTTCCAGCGAAGGTATGATTGGATTTTCAACTGCTAACTATTCGGAAATTACTGTTACTCTTATTCCAAGAAAAGCTAGAAGTAGATCAACTCAAGAAATTAAGAACTTGATCAAAAAAGAACTTTCTGTTATTCCCGGAATCAAGATTAGAGCAAACGAAGTTGGTATTTTCGGTACGGCTAACGAAACTCCGATTCAAATATTGCTAAC
>DAIEQT010000355.1 GCA_027347545.1 Ignavibacteria bacterium
ACAGCTGGTTTGGATTAGAAACTTCCGTAACAGTTGTTAGTTCATAATAAGGTTGAAATGATTGAAGAATTTCTTCAGTTTCGTTTGCGAAATCCAAAATAAATGTGTCTTCTTTTCCCGGATGAGTTCTATTTAAGCGAGACAAAGTTTGCACAGCTTTAACACCGGATAGTTTTTTATCTACATACATTGTATGAAGTAATGGCTGATCGAATCCGGTTTGATATTTATCCGCGACTAAAAGAATATTATAACTGCTTGTATTAAATTTTTCCGGGAGTTCTTTTTCTCCAAATCCGTTCATTTCCGATTCAGTATAAATCAGATCATATTCATCTTTTAACGAACCGGAAAAAGCAACCAATGCTTTAATTTCCGTATATCCTTTTTCTTTTATGTATTTGTCAAATTCTTGTTTATATCGGACAACATGAAGGCGTGATGAAGTTACAACGATTGCTTTTGCTTTACCACCAAGTTTAGTTAGAGTTACTTGACGGAAATGTTCAATAATCACTTCTGTTTTTTGTGCAAGATTATGAGGATGCAAAGAAAGAAAACGAGCGATAGCGCGGCTAACTTTCTTTTTATTAAGCAGAGGATCTTCTTCGACTGATTTAGATAACCGGTAATAAGTCTTGTAGGTTGTGTAGTTTTTCAGAACATCAAGGATAAAACCTTCTTCAATTGCTTGGCGCATAGAATACAAATGAAATGGAACCGGTTTGCCGGTGTTCGGGTCTTTAGTTCCAAATACTTCAAGCGTTTTTGCTTTTGGTGTTGCAGTGAATGCAAAGAAACTTAAATTCTTTTGAGGACCACGAGCCAGCATTGATTCTCGAATTTCATCTTCTTCATCATAATCAGATTCATAAGGAATTGATTCTTCTTTGACCGCATCTTCGAGATTAATAACAGTGAGTACTTCTTTTAATTTTTTAGATGCTTCACCGCTTTGCGAACTATGAGCTTCATCTACGATAACTGCATAATTACGAGTTTGTCTCTCGCCGATCTTATCAAGGATATGTGGAAACTTTTGCAATGTTGTAATTATAACATTTGTGCCATCAGAAATAGCTTTAGCAAGTTGGGTTGAATCCTTATCAATTTTTTGAACTACTCCCGCTGTATGTTCGTATTGATAAATTGTGTCTTGCAATTGCTGGTCTAAAACTTTTCTATCTGTTACAACAATTACAGAATCAAAAATTCGTTGATCACTATCGTTATGCAAACTTGCAAGATGATATGAAAGCCATGCGATGGAATTACTTTTGCCGCTACCGGCAGAGTGTTGAATTAAATAATTTTTACCGGTTCCGGAATGTTTAGCATCAGCAACAATTTTGCGGACACAATCCAATTGATGATATCTTGGAAAGATGAGGGATTCTTTTACAAAGTCTCTCCCATCAATCTTAACTGTTTCTTTGTGCAAGTGAAGAAACCGTTGAATGATTTCCAAAAGAATATCTTTTGACCAAACAACTTCCCACAAATAGGAAGTTTTATGACCGTTTGGGTTTGGCGGATTGCCGGCGCCGTTGTTATAGCCAAGATTGAAAGGCAGATATTTTGTTTTATCTCCATCAATTTTGGTTGTCATATAAGCTTGGTCGGTATCAACAGCAAAATGTACCAAAGAACGTTTCTTGAATTGGAAAATAAGTTCACGAGGATCGCGCGAATCTATGTATTGCTTTTTAGCATTATCTACATTTTGATTAGTGAACTGGTTTTTTAGTTCAACAGTAATAATTGGAATTCCATTTAAGCCGATTACCATATCTAAGGAATTTTCATTCTGAAGACTATATTTAAGCTGACGTGTTACTGTGAATTTGTTCAACTGATATAAACGATAGGCATCAGCATTTAATTTGCTTGAGGGCTGGAAGTAAGAAAGTTTATAACGAACACCAAGATCAGTAAAACCATTTCTAATAACGTCTAGTATTCCACGGTTATCTATTTCTTGAGTGAGACGAGCGAGTAGTTTTTGCTCAATCTGTTTACCATGGATTGTTAATGAGCGCTGCCATTCATTAGGTTGAGTTTCTTGAAGAAAAGAGAAGAGAGTTGTTGTGTCAAGAGCTAGCTCACGGTTAAAATCTTGTGGGTTGGTTTGAGTGTATCCGTTTTTTTCAACAAGATAATCCGTGATAGCGGTTTCAAATGTTTTTTCAGTAATCTTATCAGACATTGTTCCCCTCTGAAATAGAGTTAAGGATTTTTAATTTGAGTTCTTCAGAAAACTCCGGCTCATTAATAATGGAGACTACAATTTCACCTACTAAT
>DAIEQT010000080.1 GCA_027347545.1 Ignavibacteria bacterium
GGATTAAGCCCGGCAATTTCGATTGAACAAAAATCTACGCACGGCAATCCACGATCAACTGTTGGGACAGTAACAGAAATCTACGATTACCTTCGTTTACTTTTTGCACGTGTTGGAAAAGTAAACTGCTACAATTGCGGCAGACCGGTTGTAAAGCAATCCTCCGATCAAATAATTGAAACGGTTCTGAAAGAATTTTCTGAAAAACGGATTGTTGTTCTCGCTCCGGTTATTCGTGGCAGAAAAGGACATTACCGCGAACTCTTCCAAGAAATTTTGCGGGATGGATTTATCCGCGCACGAGTGGATGGTGAAATAATTGAATTAAATGATGAAACTAAAGTTGACCGATATAAAACCCACGATATTGAAATTGTTGTTGACCGTTTGAAAGTAAATGAGAAAGCTAGCTCTCGAGTAACGGAATCAATTGAAGTTGCTCTAAACTATGGCAACGGAAATGTAATTGTTAATGATGGAGAAAAGGATTTTGTCTATAGCCGAAACTTTGCTTGTCTTCATTGCGGAATTGGCTTTTCAGAATTAGCGCCAAATTCTTTTTCGTTCAATTCACCTTACGGCTCTTGCCCGGATTGCGATGGGCTTGGCGAGAAGCGTGAACTTGATATGAATTTGATTATACCGGATTGGGATAAAACAATTAACGAAGAGGGAATCGCAGCTATTGGCAAACCGAGAAGCACTTGGTTCTTTAATCAGTTGCAAATTATTGCAGAAAAATTTGGCTTTACTTACGATACAAAGTTGAAAGAACTTTCTAAAGAACAACTTGATGTTCTACTCAACGGTACAAAAGAGAAAATTCCTTTCACATATACATACGGAGGCGGCAAGCAAGTAACTTATATGCACAAGTTTAATGGTGTGATGAACTATGTAAACCATTATTACGAGAATACTTCGTCTAACAAAATTCGTGAGTGGGCTGAAGCTTACATGAATACAATGACTTGCTCAACGTGTAAAGGTGGAAGACTAAAAAAAGAATCTCTTGCAATTACACTTAATGAGCTAAACATCGCGCAAGTTTCTGCGCAATCAATTGATAAAGCGAAAGAGTACTTCAATTCTCTGAAGTTGACTGAAAGAGAAAAATTAATTGCCACACAAATTCTGAAAGAGATTACTTCGCGTTTAGATTTTCTTCTCAACGTTGGCTTGGATTATCTAACTTTAGATCGCTCCGCCAGAACACTTTCCGGAGGTGAATCTCAGCGAATCCGTTTAGCAACGCAAATTGGTTCGCAACTCGCCGGAGTACTTTATGTTTTAGATGAACCGAGCATAGGTTTGCATCAATCAGATAATGTTAAGCTGATTAACTCGCTTAAAAATTTGCGCGATCTTGGCAACACAGTAATTGTAGTTGAACATGACCGCGAAACGATTGAGAGTGCAGATTACATTGTTGATCTTGGTCCACGAGCCGGTGTGCATGGCGGCGAAGTTGTTTTGCAAGGAGAGACAAAGAGTTTTCTCAAAACCAAAAAAGTAAATCAATCATTAACGCTTGAGTACTTAAGAGACAGAAAGCAAATTGAATACAATTCCGAAAGAAGAAAAGGAAGCGGAAAAAGTATTGAGCTGAAAAAAGCGGGCGGAAATAATCTTAAGGATGTTAATCTCAAAATTCATCTTGGTACTTTTACGGCGGTTACCGGAGTTAGCGGTTCGGGGAAATCCTCACTGATAAACGAAACACTTGTAAAAATTTTGATGAAGAAAATCTACAACTCTAAAGTTGTGCCGCTTGCTTACAGAGAAATTCTTGGACTTGAACACGTTGATAAGGTAATTGAGATTGATCAATAGCCGATTGGAAGAACACCGCGTTCAAATCCGGCAACATACACCGGCTTGTTCACTCATATTAGGGATTTGTTTGCGCAGCTTCCGGAATCTAAAATGCGCGGCTATGCTGCCGGGCGTTTCAGTTTTAATGTTAGCGGCGGAAGATGCGAAGGATGCGAAGGCGACGGCTTAAAAAAAATTGAGATGAATTTTCTTCCAAATGTTTACGTGCTTTGCGAAGTTTGCAACGGCAAGCGTTATAATCGTGAGACTCTGGAAATTCTTTACAAAACAAAAACTATATCGGACATTTTAGATATGACCGTTGAAGAGTCGGTTGGATTCTTCGAAGATTATCCGGCGCTTCAAAGAAAAGTTAAAGCGCTAAATGATGTTGGACTTGGTTACATTAAACTTGGTCAGCAAGCTACTACTTTGAGCGGCGGCGAAGCACAGCGTGTTAAACTTGCAACCGAGTTAAGTAAAGTTCAAACCGGTAACACAATTTATATTTTGGATGAACCCACAACCGGACTTCACTTTGAAGATGTAAACATTTTGCTGAAAGTACTTAACCAGCTTGTGGAAAAAGGGAACACAGTAATTGTAGTAGAGCATAATCTGGATGTAATCAAAGTTGCCGATCACGTGATTGATCTTGGTCCAGGCGGCGGTGAGTATGGCGGAAAAATAATTGCAACCGGAACACCGGAAGATGTTTCAGAAAATCCGCTGAGTTTAACCGGGAAATTTTTAAAGAAAGAATTACAGAGAAAGTAGAGGATAAATGAAAACTACCGTAAACGAATTTCGCTCTTACCGGGCAGAAATGAACGAACGAATTTTGAATTCCGGCTTCCGGGATTACAACAAGTTCTTTGCCCTTGATAACAAATCTTACGTTGACGGAGCCTTGAACGCCAAGACAAAAGAATTGATGGGACTGGTCGCTTCAATGGTTTTGCGCTGCAATGATTGCATATTCTATCATGTTGACCGCGCAATTCAAGAAGGAGCGACAGAACAAGAACTGTACGAATCATTTAACATTGCGCTGATAGTTGGCGGCTCGATTGTAATTCCTCATTTACGCTACGCAATTGAAAAAATGGATGAACTTTTTGTTGAGAGAAAAAATGAAAGCCAAACTTCTAATCCCTAAGCAAGTTGTAACTGTAAATCTGCAAAACGAGGTACTTATAAATCACGCGGTTGAAATTTCCGGCAGAATAATTAGAAGGATTGAACCGCTGCAAAATTTTCAGCAAAGTGACTATGAAGTTCTGGATTATTCAAACTACACACTCATTCCGGGATTCGTTCAGACTCATATTCATCTTTGCCAAACATTGTTCCGCGGATTTGCAGATGATCTTGAGTTGCTCGATTGGCTTCAGAAAAGAATCTTCCCGTTTGAAAATTCACACAACAAAGAATCGCTGAGAATCTCTGCTCAATTAGGAATAAATGATTTACTCACTGGCGGAACAACCACACTTCTTGATATGGGAACGCTTCGGCATCAAGAAGTAATTTTTGAAGAACTAATTAATTCCGGAATTAGAGCGTACGCCGGAAACTGTATGATAGATCGGAATGAGTTGTATCCTAATTTCCGAGAAACAACCGAATGGAATTTGAAAGCGAGTTATGATTGGGCAAAGTCATTTCATAATTCGAACAATGGAAAAGTTAAGTATGGTTTTGCGCCCCGCTTTGTCCTTTCTTGTTCAGAAAATCTTCTTAAAGAAACAAAAGAAATGATGAAAGATTTTCCCGGCTCGGTTTTGCACACTCACTCTTCGGAAAATAAAAAAGAAGTTGAAACTGTTAGAGCAATGACCGGAAAAGAAAATGTAGAGTATTTTGAATCAATCGGTTTGCTGGATGATCATACGGTTCTGGCGCATTGTATTCATTTGAATGAAAACGAAATAAAATCACTAACGAAAAACGATGTTAGAATTTCTCATTGTCCTTCATCAAATTTAAAACTTGGTTCGGGTGTAGCTAATATTCCAAGATACATCAATGAAGGAATTTCAGTCTCGCTCGGCGCTGATGGCGCGCCATGCAATAATGGTCTGAGCGCGTTTACTGAAATGCGTCATGCGGCTTTAATTCAAAAACAAATTCATGGTTCAACCGCTATGGATGCGCTTACTGTTTTTCGTTTGGCTACAATTGAAGGCGCAAAAGCTTTACATCTTAAAAATGAAATCGGAAGCATAGAGGTTGGTAAAAAAGCAGATCTTGTTTTATTAGATTTAGAAAAAGCTGATCAACCGATGCAAATAAATGAGCAACAAATATATTCAAGCATCGTTTACTCAGCTTCAAAAGAAAATGTTAAAGCTGTATTTGTGGATGGAAAGTTGAAAGTTGAAAATGGAAAGTCGCTGCTGTATGATGAAGCGGAGCTGGTTAATAATGGTAAAAATCAATTCACAGAATTATTAAAGAGGAATAATTGAAAGTAGTTTGTGCAACACAGAACAAAGGAAAAGCTCAAGAAGTGAAAAATCTTTTTGAAGGAACAGATATCGAAATTGTATCGCTAGCCGATTTAAAAAATAATATTGACGTTGAAGAAACCGGTACTACGTTTTATGAAAATGCACTGCTCAAAGCGAAAACGATTTACGAGATTTATAAATTGCCGGTTATTTCGGATGATTCCGGTTTGGAAATAAAGCAGCTCGGCGGACGACCAGGAGTTTATTCCGCTCGTTATGCTGGAGAGAATTGCACCTACGATGACAACAATAAAAAAGTAACTGAAGAGTTGAAATCATACAGACAACCACACAGAGCAAAGTTTGTCTCGCAAGCAATTTATTACGATGGGAAAGAAATTCTTTCTTTCATCGGCGAATTGCCCGGCAGAATGATTGATAAACAGCGCGGCAATTTTGGGTTTGGCTACGATCCTATTTTTGTGCCGGATGGTTTTGCAAATACTTTGGCGGAATTAACACTTGAAGAAAAGAATGTAATAAGTCACCGCGCTAAATCTTTCGAAAAACTTAAAAATAAATTGATGGAAAGAAACAGCAAGTAGTTCGTGAGTAAATAATTGCATTACTTTTTGCTGTATCACTTAATAGTTTTGCTCTCACTCAATTGAGGATTTTAGGATGGAGTGGATTTTACTTATCGGCTGGTTGATGATTATCAACGGCGCATTGGGCGGACAATACATTCTAAACTGGATGGGAAACCAGCCAAAATTTGTCGGCGATCAGCCTGTTGGTGTTTCTCCTGGTGTAATGACTTGGTGGCGCGAACTTTCCAAATTGGTTTGGGCTTTAATAGCTGTGACCATTGAAGTTATTCGCGGCAAGGAATTAAAATATTTATTGCCCGGCGCTGCCGCGATGATTACAATTACAATTTGTGCTTTTACCGGAGTTATAGAAAACATCGGCTTCTTTTACTTGCCAAAATATTATTCACCGCATCTTTATGCCCCTTACGTAAATGTTTACCTCGTTATGCTTCCGTTTCTCGGCAAACTCATGTTCAATGCTACCATTAGAAAAGAACATTGGATTGGAATCTCGCTTGTCGTTATTGGTCTCGGTGTTCCGCACCTTCCAAGAATGTTTGGACACAGTTCCCATCCAAACGAAGTTTTGGATTTCACGGCAATTCTTTGGGTGATTATAATTAACTGTTGTTTGTGCTCTCAGCAAATTCTTAACAATAAGACTGTTCAACTTGCCGCAAAGGGTGTTGGTCCAAACGCGTTAGTAATGTGGCGTGAGATTTGGAAAATGGTTTTCATTTGGTCGGCATTAGTGATCTTTCCGCTTGTTGGTAGTTTTTTGCATGTCAACTTTCCTCAAAGTGTTCCGGTAGATAAATTTGAAACAAGAGTTTTATCAAAAGTTGATGAAAGCAATAAAGCCTTCTTACTTTCTTACTATGAAAAATCGGGTGATGAATATGTGATTAACAAATCAGTGCCGGAACAATCTGAAGAAAAAATCAAAGCAATTATCTCCGATGTTGGCTACAACCGCTTCTTTGCTTTGTTCGATGGAAGCATCATCCCTAAAAATTGGTGGCCTATTTTGTTTGTAGTTCTCGCCGGATTAACCGGTTACATCTATAGTTTTGGCTTCTTCAAACTTTCAAAATTTGCGGCTCACTATTGGGTACCTTACACAAACATCTGGCTTGCAGTTTTACCTTTTGTAATGTTTCTCTTCGGCAAGGAAGTTACTTCGTTCCAAATAATCGGTGCAGCAGTTACATCGCTCGGTTTGATCGTTGGCGTCTCAGATCATAAGCGGAACAAAGTTGAGGAGATAGCAAAGAAGAATAATTAATTGGTGGGATAGATTATGATACAGAAGATTTTTGTTTCAAGAGCATTTTGCGGTATTTGCATCGTATTGATTTTAGCGAATCTCAGTGGATGCTATTCAAATTTTCCGATTGAGTTTTCGAAGATTGACGACCACAAAGAGCTTTCAAAAATCAAATTAAAAAATAAAACGGAATACTACTTTGCAGACGGTGAGAACCAACTTCTATCAATTTCTGGTGATAAACTAACACTTATTGATAAGAATGGGATTCAGAAAACAATAAATTTTACAGATATCGAAGAATTCTATACTTATCGGGTTGATGGGACGAAAGTTGTTTTCAGTGTATTTTGGATTGCAATTGTTACGATAGCTTTACTGATTAAGATTTTGGGAATATCTTTTAGTCCCGGCGGATAAGAATATATCTTGTGCATGGAAGTTATTTAACGTTTTTTATCAGTCAATAATCGCATCTTCGTAAAATATTTAGGAAGGGTTTCAGACCCTTCCTAAAAAGCAATACCGTCGAGTCTTAGACTCGACCCTACAAAAGAGATTTAATTTGTTCCAATTTGCGCCGCTTTCATTCCGCTATATCCTTGCTAGTGTTCATTTCGCAACATTCTATGCACAACCGGACTATTGTGCACGGTAATGCAAAATAGTCTTGACTATTCTGTAAAGCGCTGCATAAAAGCTGTAGTTAATGTTCGTTGATCATTCTGATATAATTCGAAAACGAGATAGATCACCGACTTAAGTGTAATTTCTTCAGAATGTATGGACAGTTCCAATTATTTTGACATAAGCAATGTAATCATTTATATTTCTTGCAAAGAATCACTTACAATGAAAAAAGAGATTATAAAAAATAGAGTTGATTATTGGATTGAGAGTGCTAAGTATGATTTAAAAACTGCTCAAGCAATGTTGAAAGAGAAACGTTATTTATATGTTGGTTTTTGTTGTCATTTAACTTGCGAGAAAGTATTAAAAGCATATTACTGGAGTTACAAAAAAACTGAACCGCCATTTACTCATAATCTTAATATGCTAATTAGTATGACAGGGCTATCGGAATCAATCACGAAAGTGAACATTAAATTTTTGGATGAGCTGATGCCCCTTAACATCAAGGCACGATATCCGGATGACAAAGTTAGAATTTCTAAATTTTTAAACAACAGTAAAGCCAAATCAATTTATCAAAGGACAACAGAGTTTGCTGAATGGATAGAAAAGTTATTAACTCGGTAAAGCGATTTACCGCGATGGTAAATAAAGAGTTTTCGGTGAAGAAAGTAATTCTTTATGGTTCTTATGCAAAAGGAACTCAAAATGAATACAGCGATATTGATATAGCCGTAGTTCTTGATAAATTTGAAGGTGATATTCTGAAAGCTAATAGCCGCTTATTTGCTTTAGTAAGAGCTGTTGATGTAAGAATTGAACCGGTTATTTTGGAATCTGATTTTGATAAAAGTGGATTTATTGAAAGTATTTCTAAATACGGGAAAGTTATTTTTTCCGCTAACTGATCTTTTCTGCTGTTAAGAACTGATTCTTAACAGCGAAGAAAACTGAAACTATCAATTGTTATTTGTGCTTGCAGCAAGTTTTGATAACATAACAGTATTTACTCATTTTCTATTGAACTTAACGTTTGCTCAAGGTATTGAGTAAACGTTAAGTTTGTTGTTAAAGGTGGAATTTTGCTCGAAGAATTCTTATTAACACCGGCTATGGGGTTGTTTTAGTAATATTTTCGAATCCAAAACTTTTTCAGATAGATCATTTCTGATCACGAATCCTCTCCAATTCTTCCCACCGCTCGTAAAGAGATTTTACTTTTTGCTTTGCTTCTTCAAGTTGTTTGTTTAGCTCTACGGTTTGTGTTGCAAATTTTGAATAGAAATCCGCGGAAGAAAATATTGCTTCAATCCTTTCAACTTCGGCTTCCGCGTTCAAAATATTCTCTTCCATCGTTTCAAGTTCTTTAGATTCCTTCCAAGTCAGTTTTCTAACTTTTGGTTTCTCGCGTGTATCTTCCTTCTTAACTTTTGGCTGCTCAGCAATGGCTTCGGTTTGGCGAAGTTTCCTTTTCTGAACATAATAATCATAATCGCCTTCGCTAAAGTAAATTTGTCCGTCACCTTCGAGAGCGATAATTCCATTGCAAACGCGGTTTAAGAAATATCTATCGTGGCTTACAACTACAACGCAGCCATCAAAAGAAAGCAGCGCTTCTTCGAGTACGCGCAGAGTAGGAAGATCGAGATCGTTCGTTGGCTCATCAAGAAGTAAAAAGTTGCCGCCGTTTTTAAGAATGCGCGCAAGCGTTAACCGGCTTTTTTCGCCGCCGGAAAGTCTTCCAACTAAAGTGTTAATCCGTTCGTCTGTAAAAAGGAAACGGCGCAAGTAAGTCCATACACTCATTTGCTGCTTACCGAACTTCACAAAATCGTTTCCTTCGCCAATAGCTTTTATTACGGTATCATCATCGTTTAGTAACAGCCGCGATTGATCCACATAATTGAAATCGGTTTTCTCGCCATAATCAATTTGTCCGTAAGTTGGAGAAATTTCTCCAAGAAGAATTTTAAGCAAAGTAGTTTTGCCAACTCCGTTTTTGCCGACCACGCCAATCCTTTTCTTGCTGGGAAAAGCGTAATTAAAACTAGTAAACAGAGTTTTGCTGCCAAGTACAATTCCAACATTTTTCAACTCTAAAATTTTGTTGCCAAGTTTCTCGGCTTGTGGAATAATCATCTCAACATCAAGCTCAACTTCTTTTACTTGTTGCTCTTGTACTTCGTAGAAATTATCCAAACGGCTCTTAGCCTTTGTTCTTCTCGCTCTCGGTCCGCGCCTAACCCATTCAAGTTCCCGGCGGAGAAAATTCTGTCGTTTATTTTCTTCAATTTCTTTAACAGCTTGCCGTTGGGATTTGTTAATTAAATAATCTGTGTAATTGCCTTGATGCGAATAAAACGTTCCATTGGAAAGCTCAACAATTCTATTTGCGATTCTATCGAGGAAGTAGCGGTCGTGAGTTAAGAAGATACATGTGCCGGAATACTCGGCGAGATAATTTTCAATCCACTCAATTGAATCCGTATCAAGATGATTTGTAGGTTCATCGAGAATCAGCAAATCGGGATGCGAAATAAGAGCGCGGCAGAGTGCAACACGCCGTTTCTCGCCGCCGGAAAGAGTTGCAACCATTCTTTCTTTTGGCTGAGCGTTTAGCGATTTCATCAACAGATCAACATTCTTCTCAAGATTCCAGCCGTCTAGTTTTTCAATGTGTATCTGAAGCTTCTCGTGCTTGGGTGAATCAAAAGGAGTTTGTTTGAATTCCTCTATGAGCGCGATTACTTGCTGAGCACCATCTAGAATATTTGCGTGGACATTTGTTGTTTCATCAAGGGTAAATTCTTGCGAAAGAAAACCAACTACTAAATCTCTTCGCTTAGCAACTTCGCCGGAATCGCACGGCATAATCCCGGAGATAATTTTTAGGAATGTGGATTTGCCCGCGCCGTTTCTGCCTACCAAACCAATTCTATCTTTCTCGTGAATGCTGAGTGAAGCTTTATCAAGAATAATTTGCTCGCCGAAATGTACCTGGAGCTCTTTTGCTGTGAGTATAACCGGATTAACTGTAACTGCCATAATTTATTTCTCGGCAATCACAACTTGAACAAGACCAAACGTAAGTGAGTATTTCTTAACGTTTGCAAAACCACAGTCTGAGAAGATTTTTACGAGGTCAACTTTTTTATCAAACTCGCCAACAGATTCCGGTAAGTAAGTGTAAGCTTCTTGATCGCTCGAAATTATTCTTCCTATAAGCGGAAGAATTTTGTTGAAGTAAAACATGTAGAAATTTCTAACCAATTTATTCTCCGGCAGACGGAATTCTAAAACTGTAGCTTTCCCTTTATTTGCCAGCACGCGGTTGAATTCCTTAAACGCTGTTGGTATATCATAAAAATTACGAACTCCAAAGGCTACAGTAATATTTGTGAACGAATTTTTCTGGAAGGGCAAATGCTCAGCAACTGTTTCAAGCATTCTTCCATTTATCCAATCAGCTTTTTTGCCGAAGAGCGAGAGCATATTGTATGATAAATCACCACCGAAGATTTTTTTCACGCCGGAATTTTTAGCAGTGATTGCAAAGTCTCCGGTGCCGCAAGCTAAATCGAGCAAAACAGAACTTTGCGACATTTGCGTAAGTTTAATTGCTTTCTTGCGCCAGTAAAAATCTACGCCGGCACTAAGAAAGTGATTGAGAAAATCATAACGGTGCGAAATCGAATCGAAAATTCTTCTTACTTGCACTTTTTTATTTGGTTCTTCCATTTAGGCTAACTATTTTTTCTTAAGAGTAACAGAGCAAAAATATGGATAAATATCTCAAAGCAATAAAACAAAATGTCTGCTCAATCTGTGTTGATTCCAACGAGCGGGGCGGTTGCACGCTTACGCATAAAGAAACATGCGCAGTCGAGTTTTATCTGCCTTCGGTTCTGGAGATTGTTCACAGCATCGAAACCGACGACGTTAGTAAGTATCATAAATTAGTGAAAGAGAAAATCTGTATTAACTGTCATGAAGATTCAAACGGTTATTGCTACTTGCACGAAGATGCAAATTGCTCTTTGGACAGATACTTTTCACTTATTGTTGAAACGTTAAAAAAGGTGGATAAAGGTTAAATTAACTGAAGTTACGCATAGCTTGCATTTTGTGAATGATTTTTATGAAAACTTGGTGACTTAGTGCCTTTGAGGCTCAATTTCTGATGTTTTCTTTTGCCACCAAGTCACAGACCTGCCCGCCACGTTGAATATACTTTAGCAGGCGGGGACACTAAGAAATCACAAAGTGCATTACTTAATTAAATTTTGAATGAGTTTGGTCAGCTCAACAAATTGAGTAATCGTTAATTCCTCAGCGCGGCGTGTGAAATCAAACGGAAGAGAATCAAAATCCAAATCGCCAAAAGAATTGTTGCCAAGCGAGTTCTTCAAAGTCTTTCTCCGGTTTCCAAAGGCTGCTTTAACAACCTTAACAAAAAGTTTCTCATCAATATCATTAGGTGTAGACTTCCCAAACTTAAAGCTCACAATTGCAGAATCAACATTTGGTTTTGGATAGAAAACCGTTGGCGGAATTTTGAAACACAATTCCGTGTCGGTAAAATAATTAGTTAGCACAGAAAGAATTCCGTAATCCTTAGTCCTTGGCTTACCAACGATTCGTTTAGCAACTTCGTATTGAACCATCATAATAGCATCGGAAACAGATTCGCGCTCTTCAATCAACTTAAAAATTATTGGAGAGGTTATGTTGTAAGGAATATTCCCGATTACGCGAAGCTTTTTATCGCCAGCTAATTCTTTTAAATCAATTTCCAAAAAGTCTCTGTTAATAAAATCTACGGTAGGATAACTGAGCCTCAAATCATCAATCACTCGTTTGTCAATTTCAATTGCACGGTATTGCTTAACTGTTTTGGAAAGCAGAGA
>DAIEQT010000360.1 GCA_027347545.1 Ignavibacteria bacterium
AGTGCAATTCTAATGGGTTGCGGAAGCGGTTTCTTACATAATTCTCCTTCAACAGAAGAATTTCTCTCCCATGTTGGATCTGAAATCAAAAAGAAAAACATTTTGAGCTACGCTTCATTTGCTGGAGCGCAAACTGGAATAATTGAGAATATTGATTTATACGGATTCGAAATTTTTTCTGTACCAAAAGATGTGTTGGAAGAAAAACTTAGTTCTGCCATAACATCACTTGGAAGCGGATCAATTTTCTTCAGCGAAGTTACATATCCGAACTACAAAGGAAATTCCTCCGGCTATTTAGTCCGCAATTCCAAAGAAGCTCAGGCAAAGTATTTTGAAGATGTAATTAACTATTCAAGAAAAAACAATATCTCTGGTTTTGTAATCAACTCTTTGTTCGGCTACAAAGGTGCTTTCCCTTCAATATTCACAGGCTTTGATGCTAACAATAGATACAGTTTTAATGTTGTCAACCACACCGGAAATACAAATTATCTTGCATACAAGGTTTTGCAATCGAAATTAACAAATGGAAGCAAGGTTACAATTCCAATCGGCTCACGCAAAGATGAGAACCCTATTGCATTCATATTAATCGCATTAATTCTTTCTGTTGTAATGGCGGTCTTAATCAACACAAAAAGAAAATTTAGAGAAGATGCTACGCGCGCGCTGCTTCGTCCTTACAATTTTTTTGCGGATATACGAGATCACAGAATTCTTTCCGGCGTTCATTCATCAATATTAATGTTAATACTTGCAGCTGCCTCTTCTCTGTTGTTCACAATTATTCTATTCTACTTACGCAACGATATTTTATTCGAGAAACTCTTGCTTTCATTTGGAAGCACGCGCTTAATGTATGCATTCAGCTATCTGGCTTGGAATCCGCAAACTTGTTTTGCGATAATTTTTGCTGTTGCTGTTTTTAAATTTGCCCTGCTCAGCTTGATAATTAAATTCGGTTCTTTCTTTGTAAAGACGAAAGTTCCTCTTTCAAGTATTTACTATACTGTTATCTGGGCTTTTTTGCCTTTAACTCTTTTCTTACCTGTAGAGCTTGTTCTCTATAAAGTTTTAATGATGGACGTAGCTAATTCATTAATAAGTTTAATACTCATTCTTTTTTTCTTTTGGTTGATCTTTAGATTGCTAAAAGGCATTTATGTAATATTTGATGTTCGCCCGTTGTTTGTTTATTTCTACTCATTCATTTTCGTTTTTGTATTGCTCGGCGGAATTCTGCTCAAGTATCAGCTGACGCACTCAATCATTTACTACTTAAGCAACGCAGTGAAGCAGTACAATTCAATGATAAATTGAGGATCATTTGTTTCTATCTAAACTCGAAATACTCGGCTTCAAATCCTTTGCAAATAGAACTGTAGTTAACTACAACAGAGGCATTACCGGCATTGTTGGTCCTAACGGCTGCGGTAAAACAAACATTGTGGATGCAATACGCTGGGTTCTTGGCGAGCAAAAAACTACAACGCTCCGTATGGATAAGATGGAAAATGTTATCTTCAACGGAACGCGCCAACGCAAGCCAATGGGAATGTCGGAAGTTTCGATGACGCTTGTTAACGATAAAGGAATTTTACCAACTGAATATTCTGAAGTGACTATAACCCGCAGAATTTTCCGTTCGGGTGAAAGCGAGTACCTTCTCAACAAAAACATCTGCCGCCTCAAAGACATTACAAATCTTTTTATGGATACCGGGATTGGAACAAACGCTTATTCCGTTATCGAGTTAAAAATGATTGAGACTATCCTCAGCAACAAGACTGAGGAACGCAGAAGATTGTTTGAAGAAGCTGCCGGTGTTAATAAATACAAACTTCGCAGACGTCTCTCACTAAAAAAGCTGGACGAAGTAAAATCAGATTTAACACGTGTTAACGACATAGTTTCCGAAGTTGATAAAACAGTCCGCTCGTTGGAAAGACAGGCGAAGAAAGCTGATCAGTACACTCAAATCCAGACCGTTCTGCGAGAAAAAGAAATGGATTTAAGCGAGCGAGAGTATGCTCTATTTCACGAAAAGAAATCCTCACTGAAAAATGAGATTATCGAATTAACAACGCAGAAAGATCAGATAGATATTGACATACGTAAGATTGAGAACGAATTAATAAGCTACAGAAATCAAATCAATGCGATTGATTCTGAACTACAAGGAAAGCGCTCCGAAATTGCTAAGAACTCAGAGCAGTTGTTTGATACACAGAAAAACATTTCCGTTACCGAAGAAAGATTAAAATCGTTAAAGAACAACCATGTAAGATTAGAACAAGAAATTGCCGATCTTTCCAGTCAACTTGAAGACACTGAATTCACAATTCAAGACGGCAAGGAAGAGTTAACTACTTTCACTAGTAAGCTTGAAGAAAAGAAGGGTGAAATTGAACAACATGAATCTTTGGTAATTGAGAAGCGGGAACTTCTTGAACAGAAACGTAATGACCTCAAAAAGATAAATGAAGATAAGTTTACTCTGCTTAAAGAGATTGCCGAGAAAGAAAATATTACTTCGAGCTACAAAAAAGAATTAGATACACACCGCGCCAACATTGAAAAGTATAACACAAAAATTCAAAATGCTTCTAACCACATTGCTAAGACAGTAGGTTTCATTGATAATCTAACTGTTGAGAAAGATGAAGCGCAGAAGAAATTGAACGAAGCCGGTTTGTTAATTACTTTGAGAGAAAAAGAAAAAGCCGGGCTCGAAGAACACATTAACAAGTTAAAGAATGAAGAGGTTGAGCAGAAAACTTTGCTTGCCGGTTTACGCGAGAAGATTAATTTCTTGCAGACATTGATTTCAAACCTTGAAGGTATTTCTAAAGGCGCTCGCGTTTTAATTGATAACAATGATTGGACAAGCAAGAACAAAAGTATTTTTGCTGATATTGGCAACACCCAGGAAGACTTCCGCTTTGCGCTCGAAGCAGCACTAAAATCTGTCCTCAACAATTTACTTGTTGATAGTTTAACAGATTTGGAAAGCGCGATTGATTACTTAAAGAAAAATGATTTAGGGAAAGCTTCTTTTTACCTTTTGCAAACTGAGGAATCAGTTAAAAAGTCTTTCATCACTTCTCTTTCAAATTTTAGTGTTAAGAGAAAGACAAAGAAGATTGCGAAGGCAGATGGCTTTGTTGGCTGGGCAAAGGATTTTGTAGAGACAGATTCAAGCTGGAAGCCTTATTTCAACCAAGTGTTGGAAAGGATTGTCATCGCAAAAGATTTAAGGAATGCGATTGAGCTTAGCAGACAATATCCAGAGTTTAATTTTGCAACGCTTGAAGGTGATTTGATTCAGAGTAATGGAATTGTTGAAGCAGGCTCGCTGCCGAAACAAGATGAAACCTTATTTGGTCGCCGCCAATTATTAGATAATTTGAAGAAGGAATTCCCTAGACACGAAGGCAATCTTGAACGACTCAAAAGCGAAATTCAAGAAGCTGAGGAAAAACTTACTCATATTGATCTGAAGAACCTCTCTGACCGTGAAAAATTAATTGCAAACGATATTGCAAATATTGAGAAGCAGATTTCTCAGCTAGAGTTTGAACGTAAGAAAGCCGATGAAGATGTTGAGAATACGGAAAAAGAAATTCAAGAATTAGCTTCTAAGTCTCACGGGCTTGATTTGCATATCGAACAAAATGTAGAAGAGCTTTCCAGGCTAAATGAGCAGAAGGATTTGTTCGAAGAAAATATTTCCGGCAAGGAATCTGAGTTGAAGCAATTCGAAGAAGAATTTACTGAGCAACAAACTCAGCAAAACCAGAGACATGTCGATCATGAAAGATTGAAAGGACAAATTGAGAATACTAAGAATTCGATCACTCGTTCCGAACAAAACCTTGGCTCAATTCAGTCCGGTATTGAGAAGCGCAAAAACGATTTAAGCCGTAACGAAGAAGAATTCACTACTCTTAATGAAATTCTCGGCGAAGCGAATGACCAGCTCGCTGAGATAAATTCCTCGCGAGTTGTAATGGTTAACGCTGAAAAGGGAATAAGCGAAAGCCTACGTGCGATTAAAGGGGAAGCTCAGCAATTCGAAAATCAATTGAGCCAATTAAGAAATCAACGCCAGGAAGTTTCCGATAAAATTTATGCACTTGATTTGAAAGAGAACGAGCTCAACTTCAAAATCAATAATTTGATTGAGCATATAAAAGAAACTTACTCACTCGAATTGGAATTTAAAGAGTTCGAAGACTTGCACACATTCAACTATGATGAAGTCAGCCAGGAAGTTCAGCGTCATAAAGAAAAAATAAAAAGTTTAGGCCCGGTAAATCTTCTCGCCTATTCCGAATACGATGAAGAAAAACAGCGTTTGGATTTCTTGCTCAAGCAGCGGACTGATTTGGTTGAATCAGAAAAGGATTTGATCAAAACGATTAACGAAATAAATGAAACAGCCCAGAAGCTTTTCATGGATACTTTTGATTCGATACGAACAAATTTCATCACAATCTTCCAAACACTTTTCAATCCGGGCGATGAAGCGGATTTAATTCTCGAAGAGAATGTTGATCCGCTTGAAGCAAAAATTGAAATTATGGCTAAACCAAAAGGTAAGCGTCCAACTACAATAGAATTGCTTTCCGGAGGAGAGAAAACTCTTACCGCGACTGCATTGTTATTTGCGATTTACCTTGTTAAGCCATCTCCTTTCTGCGTGCTGGACGAAGTTTACGCGCCGCTCGACGACGCAAACGTTGACCGCTTTACTAAACTTATAAAAGAGTTCAGCGATAGAACCCAGTTCATCATAGTAACGCACAACAAACGCACAATGGAATCCGCCGAAACAATGTACGGCGTTACTATGCAAGAAGAAGGAGTATCAAAACTTGTAGGCGTTCGCTTCGATGAAATTCCGGATTATGGGAATGGATAAAAAAGTTTTCAAAGTGTTCGTTGATTTTGATGGAACGATCACTAAAAAAGATGTTGGCGAAGAGTTGTTCATTGAATTTGGTGATAGAGAATTTTCGAAAAAGCTGATTGAAGATTGGAATAACGATTTTGTTGAGCCGCGTAAAGGTTGGAAAGCTCTGTGCGAATCTGTAGTAGTTGCTGATGAACATCAGATGAAAAATTTTCTCGGTACAATCGAGGTTGAAGAATCATTTAAGAAGTTTGTAAGCTACTGTAAAGAAAACGAATTTGAATTAAAAATCGTTAGCGATGGATTTGATTTCTATATCCGTACAATTCTTGAAA
>DAIEQT010000377.1 GCA_027347545.1 Ignavibacteria bacterium
CTCATATCAATTCTGATAAGTGCGTCTTCACTATCAAAAAGATAACGGGCAAGTTCTTTTGTTAATTCTGTTTTGCCAACACCTGTTGGACCTAAGAAAATGAAAGTTCCAATTGGCTTTGTAGGACTTTTCAACCCGGCACGTGTTCTTCTAATTGCTTTTGTAAGCTTAAGAACGGCTTCGTCCTGACCTATAATTCTACCTTTAAGCGCTTGTTCCATCTTCATCAGCTTTTCAGATTCTGCTTGAACAACGCGAGTTACAGGGATGCCCGTTATCATGGAAACGACAGTTGCAATGTCATCTTCACTTACATCGTGAACGAGGTCTTTGGTCTTTGCATCCCATTCCTGCTTAGCGACTTCAAGATCAGATTGCAGAGTTCTTTCCTTATCTCTCAATCTTGCAGCTTCTTCATAATCTTGCTGTTTAACAACTTGAATTTTTTCTTGCTTTACCTTTTCAATACTTTCTTCAAGTTTCAGAATGTCTTCCGGAACAGTGAAATTTCCCATATGAACACGAGAACCGGCTTCATCAATAACATCAATGGCTTTATCAGGTAAGTAGCGGTCTGTAATGTAGCGCTCACTCATTCTAACAGCGTTTTCAATTGCAGCAGTAGAATAACGAACGTGATGATGCTGTTCATACTTAAATTTTATGCTTTCGAGAATCTGAATTGTTTGATCGGGTGTTGGCGGATCAACCATTACCTTTTGGAAACGGCGATCCAGCGCACCATCCGTCTCGATGAACTTACGGTATTCATCCAATGTAGTTGCCCCTATGCACTGAATATCTCCGCGAGCTAATGCCGGTTTGAACATGTTGGAGGCATCTAGAGAACCGGAAGCTCCGCCAGCACCAACTATTGTGTGAAGTTCATCTATAAATAAAATTACGTCATCGGCTTTTTCAAGCTCTGTCATTAGAGCCTTCATTCTTTCTTCAAACTGCCCGCGGTATTTAGTTCCGGCAACAAGACCGGCTAAATCCAATGTAACAATTCTTTTCTCTTGTAGAATGCGCGGAACTTTCTTTTGAACAATTCGCAGTGCTAAACCTTCTGCAATTGCTGTTTTTCCAACGCCGGGCTCACCAATAAGAACCGGATTGTTTTTCTTTCTGCGGCTCAATACTTGCGCAACACGTTCAATTTCTTTTTCTCTTCCAATAACCGGATCGAGTTTATCCTCAATCGCGAGTCTTGTTAAATCGCGACCAAAGTTGTCTAACACTGGAGTTTTTGTTTTGTCCGGCTTCTTAGCTGACTGAAATTGTGGCGAAGCGGCAGACGCTTTGTTCGGGTCTTTGCTTGCAAGAATATTATTCAATTCTGCGCGTGCGTTATCATACGTAACCATAAACTGATGTAGAATCTGCGTCGCAATATTATCTTCATCGCGCAAAAGAGAAAGCAAGATGTGCTCTGTACCAATAACATCCGATTTATATATTTTTGATTCTATCTGAGTAATCTTAAGAACTTTTTCAGCTTGCTTCGTAAGAGGAATGTTCCCGATAGTTAAAGTTCCGCCCGAAGTTCTAACAGTATCTTCAATAGCTTTTTTCAACTTAACCAGATCAACTTCAAGATTGCGGAGAATTCGAACAGCAACACCTTGTCCTTCGCGGATAATCCCAAGAAGCAGATGCTCGGTTCCAATGTAATCATGACCGAGACGAAGGGCTTCTTCCCTGCTCAACCTAATCACTTCTTGCACGCGTTCCGAGAAATTACCTTCCATATTTTACCTCTGTTTACTTTACCTAACAGCAAATTTGTACAAATTGTTTCATAAATATATCTATTGAACCTTCTCATATCAAGGAACTTAAAATTAAGCCTATTCTTTTTTAGTGAATTTTAAGAGAATTTTGATTTTATTGAAGTAGTAATCCTACCGATTCTTCGATTTGGGTCCAAATTAGGAGGATAAAATGAAATTCGTTCATAACAAATATCTTGTTGATTTGATACTGGTTTTTGAAGCTAACCAAGTTCTAGCCAATTGTTCTCATGCTAGCTCTACACCAAAGGAAGTCTCAGGAGGCAAATTCGTTAACTACGCCGACTTGAGCAACGAAATATTTACAGTATCAGATTTCATAGTTGGTAATGGCGAAAAGTATTCCGAGGATGAAGTAATCAAATCATTTTCATTGGATGCTGTTGTGCGGAAAGTATGCATCAAGATTGATGAATATTTAGCTGACCAAAAGTAATGTTCTTTATCCTTTGTAATAGTTTTTCTTATTGATATTTTGAGTTTAGATTAAAACGAAATATATCAGGAGAAATAATGGAAGCACTTACCGGTTTATCTGTCGTTGTAATTTTTGCAGCGATATTCTTCTTATTCCTAATCCTTTACTTTGTACCAATTGGATTATTCATCACAGCATACTTTTCCGGCGTTAAAGTTAAAATTTTCAGAGACTTGATTGGAATGCGTTTGCGTAAAGTTTCACCGCAAGTCATTGTCAGAAATCTAATCAGCGCTACAAAAGCCGGCATCACATTAACCACTTCCCAATTAGAAGCTCACTATTTAGCTGGTGGAAATGTATCTAATGTCGTTAACGCACTAATCTCAGCTAACAAAGCCAACTTGGATTTACAATTCGAAAAAGCTTCCGCAATTGATCTAGCCGGACGTGATGTACTTGAAGCTGTTAAGATGTCTGTAAATCCAAAAGTAATTGAAACACCGCTTGTTTCCGGTGTTGCAAAAGATGGTATTCAGTTAAAAGCTATGGCTAGAGTAACTGTTAGAACAAATTTGGAAAGATTAGTCGGCGGCGCCGGCGAAGCTACAATTCTTGCCCGCGTTGGTGAAGGGATTGTTTCAACAATCGGTTCCAGCGATTCCCATAAAGAAGTTTTAGAGAATCCGGATAAGATTTCTAAAGTAGTTCTCGCAAAAGGATTGGATGCCGGCTCAGCTTTCGAAATTCTCTCCATTGATATTGCGGACGTTGATGTTGGTTCGAACATTGGAGCTATTTTACAAACTAACCAAGCTGAGGCAGATCTTAAAGTTGCTCGCGCTAAAGCAGAAGAAAGACGCGCGGCAGCAGTGGCTCTTGAGCAAGAAATGAGCGCTGAAGTTGCAAGAATGAAAGCAAAAGTTGTTGAAG
>DAIEQT010000378.1 GCA_027347545.1 Ignavibacteria bacterium
AGAAGAATTTTTGTTTTCATCAGAGCAATACTTCTTTTTTTAATTCGGCAGATTTATAAATAGCTTCTAGTAATTGCATAAGCATCAGTGCGTCTTCACCGGATGAAACCATTGGTGAATTATCCCTTACAGCAGCGACAAAATGTTTTAACTCATTTTCAAATGCTTTTTTATAGAGATTAGATGCTGTAGCGCTTGTCGGAAGTGTATAGTCAATATGCCCGGATTCCAAACGCTTATAAGCTTTAAGTGGATTTAAGTGCGCGGTACCCTTCGTACCAAAAGCTGCCAAATGAAATTTATCCCATTCAGAATGCAAGCCCCAGCTAACTTCAAAAGAAATTACTCTCTCGTCACTGAAACGAACCAAACCAACAGCAGTATCTTCTACATCTTTTGTTGTATGAGAAAATGTTTCGACAGATACTCTTTTAAGTTTATGATCATTCATAATCCACAATGCAAGATCAAGAACTAAAATGCCAAGATCAATTAGAACACCGCCACCCGACTGGCTTTTGTTCAAGAACCATTTTTGCTCGCTGCTTTGTTTTCTCAGCCAGCCGCAGCGGATATAGAAGATATCACCAAGTTCACCACTGTTAACTAAGCTACGCATTAGCATTGCATCTGGGCGGTAGCGAAGTTTCATTCCAACCATAACTTGTTTCTTGTTCTTTTTAGCCGCAATCTGAATTGCCTTTGCTTCTTCGAGATTACGTGCGATTGGTTTTTCAATTAAAATATCTTTTTTAGCCTTCAAACAATTAACCGCAATCTCCGTGTGAGAGTCAGTTGGTGTGGCAATCACAACCCCATCAATTTCTTCTTTATCAAGCATCTCACGGTAATCTAAGTATTGATTATCGATTGCGTATTTTTCGCCTACAGCTTTAAGGCGTGCACGGCTTGTATCGGCAATTGAAACAACATCAACATTTGGGAGCTTTGTTAAAATTGGCAGATGTGCAAGTTGTGCAATTCCACCAAGACCAATAATTGCAATTTTTGTTTTTTCCATAACGAAGCAGAAGTTTATTTTGTTTGAATTAGTGTTTTAACTTTTGCAAAGATTCCATCCGGATCTATTCCAATGATCTTGTGCAATTCTTCTTGAGTACCATGATCTACAAAATTATCCGGAAGAGCTATGCGTAAAATATCATTCTTATAATTCTTTTCTGCAAAATATTCTAGAACAGCGGAACCAAATCCGCCAACCATTGTGCTTTCTTCCAAAGTTACTATTTTAGTGAATCGTTTAGCAACAGAATCTAATAAATCGGAATCAAGCGGTTTTACAAATCTCATATTAACTACCTCCGCGCTCAAGCCTTCGGAAGTTAATTTTTCCGCCACTGCTTTAGAATATTCAACCATATTTCCAATAGCCAATAGAGCAACATCTTTTCCGGTTTGCAGTGTTTCTGCTTTTCCAATTTCGAGTTTCGAAAAACCTTCTTTGACTTCAACGCCAAGCGCAGAGCCGCGGGGATAACGAATTGCAATTGGCCCCTTTTCATAATTAACAGCAGTGTAAAGCATATCTCTCAACTCAGCTTCATCTTTTGGAGACATAATTACCATTCCCGGAATCAGGCGTAAGTAACTAAGATCGAAAGAACCGTGATGAGTTGGGCCATCAGCGCCAACTAAACCGGCACGATCTAACACAAAAACAACATGAAGTTTTTGCAGTGCGACATCGTGAATAATTTGATCGAAGCCGCGTTGTAAAAATGTAGAGTAGATTGCAACAACCGGAATAACACCTTGCGTTGCCAGACCCGCAGCAAACGTTATTGCATGCTCTTCGGCAATTCCAACATCATAATATCTTGATGGAAATTCTTTTTGAAGATGATCCATTCCAGTTCCATCCGGCATAGCTGCTGTAATACCAACAACTTTTCCATTCTCCTTCGCAATTTCTACAAGAGCCTTACCAAAGATTGTTGTGTAAGCCGGAGCCGAAGAAGATTTTTTATAAGCCAGTCCGGTAACTTTATCAAACGGTGTTGCTGCATGATAACGTTGAACGTGTTCTTCCGCCGGAGTATAACCTTTTCCCTTTTCACTTAAAACGTGAACGAGAATCGGTCCGTTAAGATTTTTTATGTGTTCAAAAATTTTAACTACTTGAACAAGATTGTGAGCATTGATTGGACCAAAGTAGCGGAAGCCAAGAGCTTCAAATAAAATTCCCGGAGTTATAACAGATTTAATTCCACGCTCAAGCCGCACTGCAACTTTACGCAGGCGATCACCAAACTGATCGAGTTTACCGGTTAAATCCCAAACCGCACCTTTGAATTTATTGTACTCGGGATGCGCAATCATTTCACTAAAATAATTGTGGATCTGCCAAACATTTGGAGCTATCGACATTCTATTATCATTTAAGATCACAATTAGGTTGCTGCTTCTCACGCCGGCATTATTCATGGCTTCATAAGCCATTCCACCGGTCATAGCGCCATCGCCAATTACGGCAATAACTTTTTTGTTTGTTCCTTGCTGCTTGCTTCCTTCAGCCATTCCAAGCGCCGCGGAGATTGAGGTCGTAGCGTGTCCGGCGCCAAAAGCATCGTACTCACTTTCTGTTCTTTTAAGAAAGCCGCTCAACCCATTCAACTGACGAATCGTTTTTAATTGATCTCTTCTGCCAGTTAGAATTTTATGCGGATATGCTTGATGTCCGGTATCCCAAACAATCAAATCGTTAGGAGTATCAAATACTTTATGAAGTGCCACTGTTAACTCAACAGTTCCAAGTCCGCCGCCAAAGTGTCCGCCAACTTGCGAAATAACATCCACCATATATTCGCGGACTTCCGAGCATAAAGTTTTCAACTCTACAACTGATAACGTGCGAATATCTTTAGGTGAATTTACTTTGAACAGAACCTGGTACTTTGATTCATCAACCATTAAACTTTCCTCGCTATTGCTTTATGTTTTCTTCAAGCTGCTTTTTTAGTTCGGTTACCTTAAGCTCTGCATCTTTCAAAGTAGAATAACAAATCTTTGCGAGCTCTATTCCTTCTTCATACAGACGAATTGAATCTTCTAAACCAACTTCGCCGCTTTCCAACTGTGCTGAGATTTCTTCCAGCCGGGCTAGCGAGCTCTCGAAATTATTTTCCTTTTTCTTTGCCATCTATTTTCACTTCTCCATCATAAAATTTTATTAAAAATGATTTTTCTTCCGTAAAATTCTTCTTTCTTGTAACAACACTTTCGTTCTGCTTGATATAAGAAAAGCCGCGTTTAAGAACGCCGTTCACACTCATAGCTTTAATTTTGTTCTCAAGTAAATCTATTCGTGTTTTACTGTTAGCAATTTTGTTATCTGCCAGATTGGAAAACTTGTAAAGAACGCTATCCAAATATTGTGTTTTATTTCTGATAAAATCTTGAGGCATTCTGAATCCGTAAGAAGTAATGAATGATGTGACTTCATCGCGGCAGCTTCTTAGAATCTCAAACATTTTCTGTGAATTATAATAGGAAAATTCACTTATATAACCAAAGAGGTCATCTTTATTAGGTGTTGCAAGCTCAATTGCAGCCGAAGGAGTTGCTGCGCGGAGATCGGCAACAAAATCTGAAATTGTAAAATCAACTTCGTGACCAACCGCGCTAATAACCGGAATCTTAGAAGCAAAAATTGCACGGGCAACTATTTCTTCGTTGAATGCCCATAAATCTTCCAGCGAGCCGCCGCCTCTGCCTACTACAATTACATCAATATCATTTTGCTGATTCAGCAGTTTAATACTCTTTACAATTTCCTCTGCCGCTCCTTCGCCTTGCACGCGGCAAGATGCAATGACCAACTCAGCCAATGGATATCTGCGTGAGGCAATGCTTTTCATATCTTGAAATGCGGCGCCATCAATTGCAGTAACTACACCAATCCTTTGCGGAAATCTTGGTATCGGCTTTTTATGTTCTTCGTCGAACAATCCTTCTTCGAAGAGTTTCTGTTTCAACTTTTCAAATGCTGCTTGGAGTTCACCAACGCCGGCTGGCTTCATTGAACGCACATCTAATTGGTAACTCCCTCGCGGAGGATAAACAGTAATTTTTCCGTTAGTAATTATCTTCATTCCATCTTGCGGAGTAAAGAAAACATAGCTGTTTAGCCCGCGCCACATTGTACAATTAATTTGCGCGTTGGAATCTTTGAGTGTAAAATACCAATGCCCGGAAACGTGAGCTTTGAAATTTGAGATTTCTCCAATTACGCTTACTTCATCAAACTCGTTTTCTAAAGTTTGTTTAACAAGTCCGGTTATTTCGCTAACAGAAAGTATTTCGCTCATTTTTCCTTTCTAAAAATTAAACAGTATTGATGATGCCGGTTGCCAACCCAAGCGTTATTCACTCCAAGCGCAATTAGTTTCTTATCATCTTGAAGCCAGACCTTTTCATCTTTCAAAGTCCAACTTTTATTGCCTCGCTTTGTAAGTGATGAGGCGGTATCGAATGCAAGCGGAAAAAGCTTTCCATCAGCATAAACATTATTCGTAATTATTGTTAAGTAGCCGTTCGTTTTTGTTACATCGTAAACTTGATCGAACACAAGAGCTTGCTTCTCCAGAAAGTCTTCGTAATTCTTAATGTTGCCCAAATCTAAAATATTCTTACTACTATAACGTGTATCAAGCCCTTTTTGTTTCCTTTCACTTTGACGGATATTGCTGCGAATAAGTTGATTCCAATAAGGCGGCGAAGTAATTGTGTAATCAAATTTAACTTTGGATAGTTCTCCCGTTTGTAAACTAGTTTTTAGGTCTAGCGAATTACCAAGAATTGAATAAATTCCTTTCGCATCTTCAAGTTTATCAAGTCTCTTTTTAGTTAAGCCGAAGTATTTTTTGTTCAGCTCAACGCCTACAGCTTTTCTGTTAAGTGATGCTGACGCGACAAGCACGCTTCCGGTTCCGCAAAACGGATCGAGCACCCAGCCATTCTTCTTTGTGAAAAATGAAATGAATTCTTCAACAAGTGTTTCCGGGAATTTTGCCGGATGAAGAACCTCGTTTTCTTTTCTTCTCGGTGGACGGTGAATGAACCAGCTCTTCGTAAACTTTAACCATTCTTTCCCGGTAAGATCATTCAACTTGTTGTTGGAGTTGTAACGACCGCGTTCACCTAAATCCACAAACTCAGTTTTCTTATTCATTAAAGTGATTACAAGTTAATAGAGAAAAAGTTAGAGTAGAGTCCGAGCGAGAATTCATAGAAATCTTTTCCGCCACTTTTTAGCTGGAAATTGTATCGGTATCGTGTATAAACAGTAAAAATATTTCTAATCTGGAAAAGTCCGAGCGATACTTCAGCGCTCAAACCATTGTAACCTTTGAAATCTGAAAAGTAAGAAAGTCCGGGAGAGATATATTTGATCTCCCGAAATTGGAACATTTGTTTATAACCAAGTCTTAGAAAATTTTTACGCGGCGCATTCAAATAATGAGAATATTCCAATCCTAGATAGCCAGCCGGATAGTTGTATCCGTTTCCGTAAAAATTGAGTAGAGGAATTTCTTTGCTCAATCCGAAATAATCTTTTCCATCCACAACAAGATATTCAACAGACGGAATAGCGAAAACCAACCCGCCAATGCACATCTGATACCAATTATTATCCGAAGTTGTTGTTAGTAAGTTTTCACTTGGAAGCGCAACTTCGTACTCTTCGCTTGTCGTTTCTTTCTTCTTGGAATTCTTAACAAGAATCCGGTACTTAATTTCTGTTAGATTGAACAAGTCCGCCAGGTCAATTTCAACACGGTGATTATCAGTGAGCGAATCCGAAACATTAAATGTTTTGCTGGATTTAATTTTTATCACCGAAGTACATTCATCACTTGTAGAGAATGTAACAATAAGCCGGTGCGGCGTTTCCGGTGTTATGTAAGAATCTATTACGTAAATCTCTGTTGGTTCAGTTTGTGCCAATAGCTGGAATGTTATGCAAAACAGTAAAATTAATATCGGTCGTTTCATTTCTTCGGGGGAATTTTTGTTGGCAAAAAATAATTCTTTTTATGCTAATAATTCTCACTTTCATTTTTATAAATCGTTTTCAATGCTTCTGCGCAATTGACTATATTTGCAGCAATATCATTCAAAAATTAACGGAAAGAAATTGAAAATACTTGTCTCTAACGACGACGGCATTTCCTCCCCCGGAATTTGGGCACTTGCTGAAGCACTAAAAAAAATTGGTGATGTAACTGTAGTTGCACCTTTAACGGAACAAAGCGCTGTCGGGCACGCTATCACTATGAAATATCCATTGCGCGTTACTGAATATTTTAAAGATGGTGAATTTTTCGGCTATGCCGTAGATGGAACTCCGGCTGACTGCATTAAAATGGGTGTACGTAATATTTTGCAGCAAACTCCCGATATAGTTATTTCGGGAATCAATCTTGGCTCGAATGCGGCAATAAATATAATTTACTCCGGAACAGTTTCCGCCGCGCGCGAAGCTGCTATTATGGATATTCCCGCAATTGCTGTTTCCGTAACAAGTCATAATGCAAAACATTTTGAATTTGCCGCGAGATACGCCGGCGAACTTGCTGAAATGGTTGTTAAGAATGGAATTCCAAACGGTACACTACTTAATCTAAACGTTCCCGATTTGCCGGAAGATCAAATAAAAGGAATTCTTGTTACCCAGCAAGGTAAAACTAAGTGGGATGATATTTACCAGGAGCGACACGATCCTTACGGAAATAAATATTTTTGGTTAACCGGCAATTTAATTGAAACCGATAACTCTCTCGAAGCAGATCACTTTGCGTTGAAAAACGATTACGTTTCTGTTACACCAATTCATTTTGATTTAACAGATTACAAAACTTATGAAACGATGAAAAGTTGGAATCTGGAAAACTCCTTTAAGAAGAGATAAACAAAGCTATGCTTGGCTTGGAAAATATTCAGCTTTCGCTTTCCGGTAATCTTTGGCTTTACCTACTTTTTGCTGTAATGCTAGCTACGTTTTCTGTTTTCATCTACCGATATACACTGCCGAAAGTTTCCAAAGGATTGAAATTAACGCTGACAATCATCCGTGCGTTAATTTTTGTTTTGGTTCTCCTCTTAATTTTTGAGCCGCTTCTATCTATCTCAAAACGCTCGTTTGAGAAAAAGAGCACTTACCTTTTAATTGATAACTCTAAATCCATTTCAGCTAAAGACAGCACGAAACGAAGCCAAGCCATTAAGAATTTAATTAGTAAGTTAAACTCCGAAAAGGTGTTAAATCTCAAAGTTATCTCATTCGGAAAGGAAATAGATTCTCTTGCCGCAGAAAACCCCAAACTTAGTTTTGATGAGCAGTTAACAAACTATTCTTCGCTCATAGACTTTTTTAAGAAGAACGAAGCTTCAATCAATTCTGTAGCATTAGTCAGCGATGGAATTATCACTGAAGGAGCCGATCCTTCCTACCAATTCGAGAGAATGCAATTTCCATTGTTCACAGTTGGAGTTGGTGATTCGACAACCAAGCATGACATTGAAATCTTCGATATCAAACACAATCAGTTCATCTACGCCGGCTCGCAAACGAAAATTCAAGCCATCATTCGGCAAAATGGGTTTGATGGAAAACAAACAAGAGCAAATTTGTTTGAAGAAGGAAAATTGATTGACTCCAAAGACGTGTTGTTAAGCGGTCTCGGTATTAATCAAGTTGAATTTCTTTATTCTCCGAAAGATGGAGGCGAAAAAAAACTAAGCGTTTCGCTCACTCCAATTATTGGTGAGTTTTCTCAACTCAATAATTCTGATGCTTTTTTTATTAAGGTTCTAGATACTAAAGTAAAAATTGCGCTTGTCTCAGGTTCTCCTTCTGCTGATGTTTCGGCAATTGCCAAAGCACTCGAAAGCGACAAGAACATTCAAGTGAGCAAGTTCATCCAAATTTCCAGCAACAAACTTTGGGATAACAAGAAATCAAATTCATTAGATAGTTCTACGGTTCTATTCCTAATTGGTTTTCTTTCTGCAAATACTCCCCAGCAGCTAATGAACCAAGTATTAGCTAAAATTGAAAAAGGAACTCCCTTTTTTATTTCTGTTTCTTCTTCAAGCGATTTTGGGAAGCTAAAACTTTTTGAAAAGCATTTGCCATTCTTCATTAGAAACATTTCGCAAGATGCTTTTCAAGTCCAGCCGGAAATTCAGAAGAGTGAGTTTGCTTCCAGCTTTTCTCAAATCGGGAACTCAATAGCCGTGTGGAATAATCTTCCGCCGGTTTATCAATCTTCTGCTGAGATTCTACCAAAGCCGGAAAGCAAAGTGATTGTGAAATCGATAGTGCGTGAGGCAATATTAAATCCTCCGCTAATTACAATTCGTTCTATTGGCAACCAGAGATCGTTTTGCATCAACGCAAGCAACTATTGGCGCTGGTCGCTGCAAACTTCCGAAAGCAATCCGGACTTTTTTAGAAACTTTGTTAATGAAATCGTTAAATGGCTAAGTCTTTCCGGCAACAAAAAGCAGTTTAATATAACGACGAATAAGAAAATATATTCGCCAGGTGAGCAAGTTGATTTGACAGCCGAACTTTACGATAAAGCTTTCAACCCGATAGACACAGCGCAAATTGCATTATCAATTTCGCAAGCGGGCAATAAGAGCGAATTGATTATGCCTCCGCAAAGCAACGGAATTTACATTGCATCGTACACGCCCGACTCACAAGGAGATTTCGTTGCAACGGCAAATACTAAATTAAATCCCTCTTCTGTCGCACCGGCATCATCACGATTTTCGGTCAGTGCGTCTTCTTTAGAATTATTAGATACAAAGATGCGTGTGGATTATTTAAAACTTCTGGCTAATTCAACCAACGGTAAGTATTTTTCAATTGAAGAACAGAGCAATCTCTTAAAGAATTTGATTGATGCCGCAAAAAAACATGACGAAGGCATTCTTACGAAAAGTGAA
>DAIEQT010000394.1 GCA_027347545.1 Ignavibacteria bacterium
TTCATCGAGAACAAAAACTCTTACACGGGAACGGAGAGCCGGAATTACTTCGAACGATGGATTTTCTGTTGTAGCACCGATTAGAATTATCTCGCCGGATTCAACGGAAGAAAGAAGCGCGTCTTGCTGGGCTTTATTGAAGCGGTGAATTTCATCAATGAAAAGAATTGTTCTTTTGAAGTGTTGAAGATTCAATTTTGCTTTTTCAATCACCTCCCGGATTTCTTTTACACCGGATGATACTGCATTAATTTTATAGAAATCAGAATCCGTTGCTTCGGAAATTATTTTTGCAAGTGTAGTTTTTCCGGTTCCGGGCGGTCCCCAAAGAATAAAAGAACTAAGGGAATCATTCTCAACCATAATTCTTATCGGTTTGCCCTCGCCAACAAGTTTTATCTGTCCTTGAAAATCATCCAGAGTCTTTGGGCGGCACCGTTCGGCTAGTGGTGTATGAGGGATTTGAATTTTATTTTTCACAAATACTACTTCTCTTCTATCCGGAAAACTTTTTCAGTTTTCTTCATCATATGAAATTTTTCCCGTGCAACACTCTCAAGCTTTTCTTTGCTAGTCTTAAGAGAATCTATTTCATGTTCAAGCATAAAAAGTTTTTCTTCCGCCTTCTTAATATCGTTATCCATCTGTTTCATTTCTTTTCTCACCTTCAAATACTTTAGCAGACCATTTTCATTTAGCACAAGAAAAGCTGTAGCGCCGAGAAATATTACTGCAATTAAAATTCTAACAGCAAGTTTGTTTTTCATTTTACTGCGTTTTGAACAATTCGATCAATCAACTCTAAGAAAGATATTCCGGCTGCGGCTGCGGCTTTGGGAACAAGACTAAGACTTGTCATTCCGGGCAAAGTGTTTATCTCTAAACAAAATGCTTTGTTATCTTTTGTCAAGCGAAAATCAATCCGGGAATAACACTTACAACCCACAGCATTGAATGCTTTAACAGCCTGGTCTTGAATATCAAGCCTAACTTCATCCGGCATTGGAGCCGGAACAATGTATTCTGATTTTCCCGATGTGTACTTGCTTTCATAATCATATAAACCACTTTTAGGAACGATTTCTAAAATCGGAAGCGCTACGCCATCTAAAACCGCAACGGTTAATTCTCTACCGGGAATGAATTCTTCAATCAATGCTTTATCGGAAAACTGAAGCGCCAGCTTGATTGCCGGAATTACATCAGCATCAGATTTACAAACTGTTAAGCTTACACTAGAGCCTTGATCGTTCGGTTTGATAATACAAGGGTAGCCAAATTGATTTTTTATTATTTGAGGATACTCAGAATAGTCTTTTTCATTTATATCAGCGATAATCCATGAAGGAGTTGAAACACCAAAATGCTGGATCACAACTTTTGTCATCGCTTTATCCATTGCGAGCGAGCTTGTTAAGATTCCGGAACCCGTGTATTTAATTCCGCGCATCTCCAGCAATGATTGAATCGTTCCATCTTCTCCCCATCTGCCGTGAAGAGCAAGAAAAGCCAAATCAATATCATCAAACAATTGCGAGTTGATAATATCTAAGTAATTTTTGTTTGAAAGCTCAGCGAAATCCTTTTCCAGAAAATATTCATTTTCATCTTTCGGCTGATTTAAACCATAAGCCGGATCAACTGGGATAACTTCGTGTCCTAATTCTCTTAAAGCGCCAAGAATTGATTTTGAAGTTTTCTTAGAAACTTCTCTTTCCGGTGATGTTCCACCTAAAATTAATGCGATCTTCAATTTTAATTACCTATTTAATGTTTCGTTGTTTTTCTATTTCTTCAATGATTTTCATATTAGCTAAACTATCTTCGCCGGTTACTAGAGGCGTTTCATTCTTAATGAATGTACGTTGGACTGAGCGAAGCATCAGCACAAGTTTGTTTGAGCGTTTGCGGAAAACCTTTCTAGCTTCTCCCTGAACATCAATAATTAACTTAGACACAGAATTTTTCTTGCCGAAAAAGTTTTCAATGATAACTGAGCCGTTGTGTCCAACAACTTCAATCCTGTTGCTGGTTTTTTTGCTATCACACGAAACGGAAAAGCTGCCATAGCCTCCATTTCTAAATTTCACTAACGCGGAAGCAAAGTCTTCAACATCACTTTTATAAACTACATTATCTAAGAATGCTTTTGTTTCGGTTATCTCTCCGCCGAAGTAGCGAAGCAGATCAATCATTTGCGCGCCAAGTTCTCGAAGCACTCCGCCGCCGCTTAATTCTTTTTTAGTCCGGAAATTATCGGAGACAGGGAAATCTGTATGGTATGAAGTATTTATAGAAACAATTTTGCCAACAATTTGTTTCTCAAGCAGCTCTCTAACCTTGTGTACGTGCGGGTGAAAGCGGTGCAGATGATTAATAATCAAATAAACTTTATTCTCTTTACAAACATCTATCATTTTCTTTGCTTGTTCCGAGGTAACTGAAATAGGGAGTTCACAAAGAATATTTTTCTTAGCATTGGCTGCCTTGATAACTTGCTCGTAATGATCGGTGTTGGCACTTGAAATGTAAACCGAATCAATTTCGCTATTGAGGAACGCATCGAAGTTATCGAACGAATTTGCAGCGCCAAATTTTGAGGCAATTTCCTTTGCCCGTTGCCTATCACGGCTGTACACAGAAACAAGTTTGCTTCGTTGAACCATTTGAAGAGCCGGCAAGAAAAACTCTCCGGTGTAGTTCCCGCATCCGGCAACACCCCATTTTAATCTTCTTGGTAACGCTGAAGGCAAATTAATTTTTCTTTGGTTTACAATCATTTTATAGTTTTAGTTTGTTCATCAAGAGTTTAATCGGCTGAGAATTTTGCATAACATAAAAATGAACTGCCGGAACATTCTTATTCAATAATTCTTCCACTTGTTTTTTTGTCCACTCAACTCCAACTTCCATTACATGTTCTGGCTTTGCAGCTTCAACTTCTTCTGCAAGTTCTTGTGGAATATCAATAAAGAAATTTTTAGGGATTGACTTTATCTGCGCTTTAGATGTAATAACCTTCAGACCAGGAATGATAGGCGCTTCAATTCCTTCCTTCTTACACAGTTCAACATAATTAAAATAAAACTTGTTTGAATAGAACATCTGCGAAACAATATAAGAGGCACCGGCATCAACTTTTTCTTTTGTGTGCTTAATATCCGTCGCAAGGTTCGGCGCTTCAAAATGTTTTTCGGGGTAGCCGCCAACACCAACGCAAACATCCATCGGCTCAGCATCGAGCAATCCGTCTTCAATATATTTTCC